>JAJFHK010000499.1 GCA_021775655.1 Filomicrobium sp.
CCTTTAATCTCTCGTGTCGTGCCGGTTCCTTCGTTGCTTGGCGGTCCGATATGCAGCCAAACTTCTGCACCCGAACGTGACCGCCAAATCGCATAGTCACCGACGGGAGTTTTGAGGCCCTCGCGGGCACTGTCGGCAAGACCTTCGACCAGCTTCTCGAAGGCTTCGCGGTCGTTGACGGCCAAACCTATTGTCTCAAGATTACTTGCCATCATCGGCCCCCCCGCTTTTTTGGACAGACCGCAATGGTTTTGCCCCTTGGTCAATTTGTTGGGTCAGCTGAGAGCGGACTCAATTTCGGCAGCAATGGCCTTGCCCATTTCTTCGGTGCCGACCTTCTTGAAGCCGTTTTGCATGATGTCGGCGGTGCGCAATCCGTTGCCCAACACAGTGGCGATGGCCTCCTCGATCATGTCGGCTTCTTTTGTCATGTCGAAGGAATATCGGAGTGCCATGGCGAAGCTGGCGATCATTGCTATAGGGTTGGCGAGACCCTGGCCGGTGATGTCGGGTGCGGAACCGTGGACGGGCTCATAAAGCGCTTTCGGCCGGCCGGTTTTAGGATCTGGCGAACCGAGGGACGCAGAAGGTAGCATGCCGAGTGAGCCGGTCATCATGGCTGCTTCGTCGGAGAGGACGTCACCGAACAGGTTGTCGGTGATGATGACGTCAAACTGCTTTGGATTGCGGATGAGCTGCATGGCGCAGTTGTCGGCAAGGATCAATTCCAGTTCGACGTCGGGGGCATAATCTTTGTGAGTTGCGACCGTGACATCGCGCCAAAGTACGCCAGTCTTCATGACGTTCCACTTGGCGGCCATGTGCATTTTGCCAGAACGCTTGCGGGCGAGATCGCAGCCGGCTTTGACGATGCGCTCGATTTCGGAAGTGGTGTAAACGGTTGTGTCAATGCCGCGCTGCTCACCGTTATCCAGCATTGTGATTTCCTTGGGCTCGCCAAAATAGGTACCACTTGTCAGCTCGCGGAGGATTAGGATGTCGAGACCTTCGACGAGTTCCCTTTTCAACGATGATGCTTCGGCGAGCGCGGGATAGCAGATTGCTGGCCGGAGATTGGCGAAGAGATCGAAGTCTTTGCGCAGACGCAGGAGGCCTGCTTCAGGACGAATCTCGTAGGGTACGTCGTCCCACTTAGGCCCGCCGACGGCGCCAAATATGATGGCGTCGGCTTGTGCGGCCTTTTCCATTGCTCCATCGGAAATCGCGACTTTGTGAGCGTCGATTGCAGCCCCGCCGACCAGATCACTATCTGTTTCGAAAGAATTCGGACCGCTGCTGCTATTCAGTATGGCGATGATCCGCTCGACTTCGCGCATGATTTCGACGCCGATACCGTCGCCTGGGAGCAGGAGCAGCTTGTGTATTGTCATCTTTATTGTCTCTGAAAGTCGGATTGATCAGGGTAAGCGCTTTTGGCCCATTGGCGCGGCGCGTGCGGTGGCATGCTCTAACCCGTGAAATTGTTGTCTGCAAGTTCGGCCCCGGCGCCGGTGGTCTCAGAATGCCGGTTTCTGATCACGACCAATTTGATTGCATTAATGTATTCAAAAATGCCAATATGTTGCGGCTCTCGGCATCGTTCGGCGATCCGTCGGCATCGAAAAATCGAAAACTTCGGGAGTAAGTCAAATGTTAAAGTCGTTGTTAGTCCTTGTCATGGGTGCGGTTGTCGGATTTGCAGCTATCAGCGGCGCGCAAGCTGCCGACGAAGCGCGCTATGGCAAGCAGAAGGTCGTATATCACATCAACTATCCGGGTGGAGATGGCGGCAAGAAATATTATGGGGCGCTGCGCAACATCCAGAACCACATCAATGCGGTCGGCAAAGAGAATCTCGACGTTAAGGTCGTTATGCACGGCAACGGTGTTGGCCTTCTCAAGCTAGCGGCTACCGACCTGAAATTGCAGGGCAACGTGTCCAACCTCAAAACGCAGAACGTCGCTTTCAACGTTTGCGCGAATACGCTGACGGGCCGCAAGATCGATAAGGACAAGGAACTGTTCGAAGTGTTCGACGAAGATATCGTGCCCTCTGGCGTGGCCGAACTGAGCCGTCTGCAGCAAATGGGTTATACCTACGTTAAGCCCTAACGTTGCCTCAGCTAACGCAAAAAATCGATGTTGTGCGCGCGCCGTGGGACATGGTCCTGCGGCGCGTGCATTGTCTTGTATGGCTTGTTTGCCTCAGCTTGTTTGGGTCGAATTTTGTTGCCGCTGGCGATCGACTAGAACTGTCACTGCCTATCGATTGCAAGCTCGGCGAGACCTGCTTCGTTCAGAACTATGTTGATGTCGATCCGGGTCCAGGTGCGCAGGATTATGCCTGTGGCGGTGCTACGTACGATGGGCATAAGGGGACGGATTTCCGCGTCCTATCGGCGGCGGCAAGCGCTGGATTTTCGGTGCTGGCGGCATCAGGCGGTAAGGTCTTGCGCGGCCGGGATTCGATGCCGGACCGCCTGTTGCGCGATTACCGCTCCAAGGAAGAACTGCAATCGATCGTCGG
>JAJFHK010000500.1 GCA_021775655.1 Filomicrobium sp.
AAATCGGCACGGAAGCGACCGCTGGTAATGGCATCATCAAGTTTGGCGTTTGTTGCCGATACCAGCAATATATCAACAGAGTAGTTGGCCCCTCCAATCGGGCGGACAGTCCAATCATCGAGAAAGCGCAACAGGACCGGCTGAAGAGAAATAGGCATATCCCCTATTTCGTCCAGGAAAAGTGTACCTTTGTCGGCGTCCTTGATTAGCCCTGTCGAACCTCCACTCAGCGCGCCTGTAAAAGCACCATCGGAATAGCCGAACAATTCCGCCTCGATGAGCGTGTCCGGCATGGCCGCACAATTCAAGGCGACAAACGATCCTGTTCTCCTACTTGCCACATGTGCGTGGCGGGCTAGTTCCTCTTTTCCTGTCCCCGTCGCGCCGCGGATGAGAATTGGAAGCCGGCGCGGTGCAGCCAGCTCGACCTGTCTTACGATTGCAGAGACGCTCGGATCCTTGGCAACAAATCGTGCTGCATTTGCTTCGATAGCATTTATAGTAGAGGCGTCTGAAGAATGAGCCTCTGACCGTTGAGCTTTTGAGGTGAGTGCCTGAGCGCGAATGGGACGACGTTTTTTACCGCCGAGGACGACCAGGGCACCAAGCTCGCCGGCTTTGGTTGTAACCACGTCAGTGCTGGTGCCGGGCAGAATTTCCTGAAGCCGCGAATCCCACTGTTCGAATGGAAGATGCTTCAGGATTGGCAGTGAATTTCCCTGCAGAGCACCGGCGTCCGCTTTCATTGCGAGATTTAAGGCGTCGTCGCTAGCGTGGACGATAATGCCGCGACGGTCGATAACTAGAAACTCATCATTCTGCCACTTCGCGCGTTTCGCATCAAAATATTCAAGCAAACTTTTGCGGTCTCGTTCGCATGCCCCTGCCATCAAAGTCTGGATGTACTCGCTCATAACCATCGCCAACGCTAGGCTTTGCGGGCTGAAATACTTGGCAGGTCCTGAAATGTCGACGACACCGAGAATTTCCCCGTCGATAGGGTGGCAGATGGGCGCTGCTGCACAGGTCCAGCGCTGGACCTTGGTACAGAAATGTTCGGCACCATTGATTTGCACCGGTCGCGCCATGGCAACCGCAGTTCCGATCGCATTCGTACCGATGTCGGCCTCGCCCCACTTCCCGCCATGTTCGAGATGAATCTCGCGGCCAGCATCGACGGCGCGGTCGTCACCCATCGTCTCGATGATAAGACCCTGGGGATCCGTCAGAATCATCATGGAAATGGATTCGTCCAAGAATTTGCTGGCGCGGTCAAAGACGGGCCGTGCACATTTGGACAGCAGACTATTGACATTCCGATGCTGAAAGACTTCTCGCTCGGCGACCAACGGGGCGGCATCGCATTCGGTGGAAACTTGGAATTCCGAGGATCGTTTCCAAGAAGCAATAACGTCAGAACGCAGTTTCTCGGAGACATCGCCGCGCTCAACGTATCTCTCCCATGCTTGGCGGACCACGCGCTGGTCGATTTCACGTCCCATCGCGCCGGTTTCCTGTTTGGCGTCTGCGGGGTCGGATTCCAGTCATCGAATTCCCTGCGGGTAATGCGTCAAGATTTGGGAGTGGTCTCTAAAGCTTGCTCGATCACGTGCCTTAGCTGTGAGTTTCCGCTGAATCGGGTATTGAAGTCGCAGATAACAATTCGGCGACATGGTGGGTTCCGGCTCTCGTTCACGCAACGATAATGTAAATGGCCCAAGCCGAAATCGGAATTGGCACGTCTTAGAGCGTTATCGTGACGCGTACCTTCAGTAATGTAAAGTTTATATCGTCTTTTGCTGCGCCGGACGCGCAAGAGATACTTGCTAAATCCATCGATAAATCAATCAGATGCGGTCAGCAGTTAGAGATAGTCGACCGCTATCCAGTTCAACCCAGTCTGACTACTTGCATCCGATGAGAGCCAGAATTTTGGGCTCGCTTATCTCGTGCAGACTAGAGTCACCGGGCGCAGTACTTTCGCACTGCCTCGACGGCGCTTCTAGGCAAAAGACACTCCAACTCTTGGTTGCCAGAAGATCTTTTGCCGGAGGCTGGCCCGCCTTCACAATGGGCGCTTGATTGCATCCGTTGTTGCAGTGAAGCATGCTGCATCTCGTCACAGGCTGTTCCGTCTCCAGTGTGAAAGTGTTGAACAGTTTCGAGTATCATTAACCATAATTTGCCCATGAATAACAATGGGTTAAGTGCATGGCACAGGTGTTGCTACAGGAGATAGATACAAAAGCGTCAACTCAGAGCGCTCAGAAACGTACTAAGGGGCAGGAAATATGAAGGCGGCCGTGCTTCACAGCTACGACGAGAAATTGTCGTCGGCAGAATTTGTTTCGTACGAAGACGTAGAAGACCCCAAAATCAAGTCGCCGACAGACGTCATTGTGAGAATTGGCGGGGCTGGCGTATGCCGTACAGACCTGCACATCGTTGAAGGCATCTGGCGCGACAAGGTCGATGTGGCCTTGCCCTACATCATGGGGCACGAAAAATCATGCTGGGTGGAGGAAGTCGCGGGGTCCCTTACGTATCTAAGATCCGCCGATAAAGTTATTTGCCATCCGTTGGAGACCAGCTGCCACTGTCT
>JAJFHK010000006.1 GCA_021775655.1 Filomicrobium sp.
GTGCCAGTGTTATTTTCGCGGCAGCATGCGCCATGGCGATTTCGGTCAACTTGCCGGCTTCTACCGACACTTCCGACTCGACCTGGGCGTTGGCCTCGCCATAGGTTGAGCGGATATAGTAGATGCCTGCATTGAGCCGCAAGATAACGCCAGGCCGGGACTTTGAAAGGATCAAGCGGCGTTGTCCCGATTGATCGGTCTCCGCTTCGAAAACATCGAAAGTCACGGTCTTGTCGGGCACCTTTTTTTCGTTTGCGTAGGCGGTGAGGCGCAGGCCACCGGCATTGAGAACGAATGTTTCTTTGTTCATCGGTCCGTCGCCGACCGTTACCCGCTTAGTAATATGTGAGCGGCCGAACGCCAGATTGATGAAATAATTGCCCGGTTCGAGCACGATCCGTGGCGATGGACTAGTGCGGGTATCGACAAGTTCCGGCTCGTTATCGTCATCTGGCGGTTCCGTGTAGATTCGCCACTTCAAGTCGCGGATCAGCTTCCTGCCATCTTCCGTCAAACGGGCCGACAAGATCACCCCGGGGCTTGATTCCGTTGCTGCAAGTGCTTCGCGCGCCCTTTTCACGGCGTCTGACGTCTCCGGCTCCTGTTCCAGATCCGGCTCCTGTTCCAGCTCCGCTGGGGTTTCTGTTGCCCAGGCGTCGTCCGGAGGTGAAGGAGCGACCGTGATGCCCGGGTTCCATCCTTGCGTATCCTGGGCTGCGACTTGGTTGGCTATAGCCACAGCGACCGAGTAAAAAATGAAGACCGTCAACCCAATATCCAAGAGCAGTTTGGCGCAGTGGGCTGAGTAGCGAGGTGCTATACGATTGTAGCTCATGATCATTGCCACGAATTTCCTATCCGCCTGCAGTTTCACTGCACGCGAAATTCCACCGACTTGGCTTCGCCTGCAGCAACTTCGAACGTGCCTTCAACGGGACCTTTTCGAGTTTCGCAACGGACGCTGTAGCGGCCCGGCGCAAGAAGACCTTGCGGCGATCTGAGCTGCGTGCGCCACACGACCGTGCCCGACGCATCGATCACCTCCCAGAATTGCCCACCAATCGCGCTACCGTTCTGATCAGTCACGTTGAGACGCACGTCACCTGCGAGAACGCCAAGCGACACTTTTCGAGATTCGCCCTGAACAAGCTCGATGTCTTCGGCGGCCTTGACGTTACGTGATCCAATTTCGGCTACAATGCGATAACGCCCCGGTGCAACAATGAACCTGGGAGAACGCGTGCTGCTGCGGGTTATCGCTCGCAGCGGATCGAGCTGGTAGAGCTTGTAAACGATAGGTTGGGGACGCGCGTTGCGTCCCGGCGGCGCGTTTGTTTCAACTTCCAGCCGCGCAACATCAAGCGACAGCGACTTCTCAATCCGTTTTCCAGCCCCCAATGCCACGCGATCACTGACACTGGCAAGGCCGGAGCGGGCCTCCACGTAATATGTTGCTGCCGGCAGCCCAAACGAGGGGTTCAACGCCACTGAACGTGCAACCCGTCGCCGTCCGCCTGGTCGATTCGGGTCGTCAACAGAGACGATGAACTCGAGGTCTTCAGACTGAACTCCTTCGATAGGTGCATCCGCCGAGAGGACCAACTCACCGACGCTAAGCGGAAACGATATGTCTTGACGTGTGCCAGCGGCGACATCCACGACCCGCTTAACGTTGAGCAGCCCGCTTTCCGCGACGATTTCATAGCGTCCTGCCGGCAGGAAGAGTTCGCCTTCGGGATAAGGACTGACGATCAACGGTGGTTCTCCAGATTTATCCTCTGCCTTGCGCACGGTGATCAGCGTTGCAGCGCTCGCTGCCGGTTCACCGTTTGCTTGCTGCGGCACCTGGCCGGTGCCGACGGAAAGCTTAACTGCCCCCGCATCAAATACTGCCTTCACGGAGCTCGCACCTGCTTCGGCGACCTTGATTTCCGTTCTAAACTTTGCCCTGCCTAGCGCGGCCACGATGTAATAGTCTCCCGCCGCCATCGGCACTGCGAAGCGTGGCTCAAGAATATCGAGTATCGGAAGCACTTCCGCGTCAGGTTCGCCTAACGATTTATAGACCTGCCAGCGAACCGGTTTCTCGACAGCTTCCCCGTCCTTGCCAAGTACCGCTTCGAGCACCAGGTGCGGCTGTCCCTTGGGATCAATCTGAATGGCGCGGCGGCCTGCCTGCTTCGGCTTGGAGGCAATTTTGGGAGTTTCGCGGACTTGTAGATCTGCAAGCGCCAAGTTGACGGCCGACGCAATTGCCGTCTCAGCATCTTGGGCCGTCGGAGCCGAAAAGTATTGTCCGTTGGTCAACTCCGATGCGCAGGCGAGACCAGGATTTGCCTGATCGAGTCCCAGTCCGATGGTATGAATCTTGAGTCCGGCCCGTTCGCCTGCGATTTGTTCGGCCACTGCGCAAAGATCCTGCCCGCAGTTGTCCGGACCGTCAGCCACCAACAAGAGGGCTGCTGGCTGACCGGCTTCCAGCAGATCGACGCTTTGTACCAGAGCAGCAGTGACTGGCCCCTTGCTTTTTGGGTTCAGGGACTGCAGCGGCGCCACTGTGGCGGCGCCATCGCGCAGATCTGGCGGGCTTGCGAGCGTGACGCGGCCGCAGCCGGGACCAAACACCATCAGGCCTGATCTGATACCGCCAGTCACATCGGGTAGTGAGTTTGCAAGCGCGGAGTGAGCAACTTCGAACTTCGTACCGCCGCCGCCAGGAAGGTTGCCCCACATGGAGCCTGAACTATCAAACAGTACGATGACCGTTCCTGAAGTTTCCTGCGCGGAAAGGGGCGCCGGCGCGCTCAAAACGGCAAACGCTGCGAGAAGAAGCGCGCCGCAGCAGCGCGGGGCGAGACGCAGGCCTTCTCTAAGCAAGCCTGCAAGGTCTAGTAACAAGGCGGTCCTCCTCGTGGCATCCGGGCAAGATAGCGGTTTGGGCCGCTGAGCGCGACACGTCTCGCGTTTTGAAATATACCGAAGCTTCCGCCAGCGCCATCCTGCCAATAACGGACCAGCATGATACATATGGAAATCCTAGAGTTTCTAAGGAACCGTCGCTCGGTGAGGCCGGCAATGTTCTCCGCCGACTCCAAAGGCCCGACAGCTGATGAATTGAACCAGATTCTATCGATAGCCGCTCGGGTTCCGGACCATAAGAAGCTCAATCCGTGGCGATTTATCGTCTTTTCGGGAAAAGCCCGCGCCGATGCCGGAGACTTATTCGCCCGTGCCTGCGCTGCAGAAGATCTCCAGGAGCCATCCGGCGTTCGCCTTCAAACCGAGCGCGAGCGCTTCCTGCGTGCGCCACTCGTGATTGCGGTCGTTAATCGGTTGATTGAAAAGCCAGGTGTGCCCGAGCTGGAGCAGACCCTTTCAACGGGTGCCGCAGCGTTCAATCTTTGCTTGGCCGCAAATGCACTGGGTTATGGCACATGTTGGATTACTGAATGGATCGCCTTTTCTCCAATCGTGAAAGATGGGCTTGGACTGGATGCCAACGAACGCATCGCCGGCTTCGTCTACATTGGCGAAGTTGATGAGCGCCAGGACGACCGCCCTCGTCCAGACCTCAACGACGTCGTTTCTCATTGGCAGGCGTGATAGCGCTCCGATTTCCGCGACCTAGGAGAACCGGCTTTCAATGGCCAGGCCCACCAAATCAAAAGATAGATTTGCACAAGGCGGAATGGCCGCTCTGGCGGCAGGCGATTACGCGACCGCCGAGGTGCGCTTGATGAAGGCCGTGAAGCTGGATCGGCGAAATGCGGATCTGCGCTTGAACCTCGGTATCGCTCATCAGCATATGGGCTACATTGACGATGCGGCACGAGAGTTGACCGAAGTTTTGGCGCTCAGTCCAAGCAGACAGGCTGCGCTAAACTTATTCTCATCACTTGTCTCCCGCTTCCAAATTGAGGAACCTGGTTCGCTAAATGTAGCGGGTCTCAAGGCTGCCATCTGCAACGATACGCCCAACCTTCAACCTGTCGTCAGCGTTGCGTTGAAGCGCCTTGAAACCAGTGGAGGACTGGCCGACGCGTTGGAGCGCGCGAGCGGTGATAATTGGGATGACGTGGCCCGTGAAGTGATAGCGGGGGGGACAGCGAAGACGCTAAAGGACGACCTTTTTCTGAAGGCGTTGGCATTTGGAAAGGTCACGAGTATTCCGCTTGAGCGTCTGTTGACGTCGCTGCGTAAAATTGTCCTCACCGAGACTCCCGGCAATATTATTGCCAAGGACAAGGCGTTGTTCCCATTCGTGTTGGCGCTTGTCGGCCAATGCAGAATTAATG
>JAJFHK010000051.1 GCA_021775655.1 Filomicrobium sp.
CACGAACCGTCGCGCTTTGAGTTAAGCACGGACTTGGCTGTCTGCAAAATACCGGAACTGCCGGACGGAATTGCGTACCAGCCTCTCAACATGTCGCTGAACGCCTTCTCAAATAACGAGTCGGCCTATTCGATAGGTTACGCCGAAATGCCATCCATCCCAGTGAAATACGAAAACAAATTATTTTCGATTGGCAAGTTTCCTGCTGACCTATACGTATCCATAGGAAAGGTGGAGCTGGTTTTTCCGTATAATCATGAACTGAAGGAGGTGCCTACCCCAGGACCTTGCTTCGATTTTCGCGCAAAGATTCCCGGAAAGATGAGTGGTGCACCAGTATTCGGAGGAGGTGGCGCAATTATACGAGGCGTCGTGAGCAGGAGCTATGAAGGGGAACGACATGCGTACGGGTCGATGCTTGGGCCCGCGATGGAACTGCCTCTCGACGAGCCGCACACAAGTGGTCGCACGCTGCGATCGTTGATGGTGGGTGGGAATCAAGGGATTGCAATTGTGCAAGGTATGGGCCTGTAAGCGCACATTTGGCCGCCCACCCTGGTCATATGTCTAGATGCTATGGTTTCACGCCTCCCAGCCCTTCTTCCGCATTAGCATCACGGTCCGGCGCGCGGCCTTGATGGCTTGCCACGGGCGTGCGCATTCCAAGCAGCACGGTCGGCCTTCTCGGGTTCGTTGGGATCGTCCAAGGCCGGGTCCAACTTCACTAGCTGCTCGCCCAACCAGATGATGAACTTGCTCGCGCCCTTAGAAGGATGCCGAGGGCGCTTAGGCACCTTGCCTTTCCAGTATTGCAGCAACTCCGTCACGGCGTACTGATGGCCCAACTCCCTGCGGGCACCGTCGTTCGGTTTCGTCGCCACTTCTCGCGCATCTGCGATGGCGTCCGCCAACAGTCCAGTCGATAGCACTGGCCGCTGGAAGCCATCGCTGTCCAGGCAGCCCAATTGAATTTCTACAACCCTTAGCGTGTCGTCGTGCAGCGTGGCGACAACTTTGGCCAGCCGGTCCAGGTCGGTCCTGATGCGGTCTTCGTTCAAGGGGTGCTCGCGGCCTAGGTGCTTTAGCGCGCGCCAATGATCAACCTCCGCCGCTTTGCCGCGCCGGGTTGCCTTGTTTCCGAGCACTTTGGGCACGATATACATACTTAGTTCTTCCGACCTGTTGGAGATGTTTGCGGTATGAATTCAAAGGTCGCTCCGTTCCTGATGTTTGAGGGGAAGGCGGAGGCGGCCATGGACTTCTACGTGTCATTGATCCCCAATAGCCGCATCGTTGAGATTTCTCGATACGGGCTCGACGGACCGGGCGCCGAGGGGTCGGTAAAGGTCGCCACCTTTGAAATCGATGGTCTGCGGGTGATGTGTTCAGACAGTCCTGTCGAGCATGCGTTCAGCTTCACACCTTCAACGTCGCTGTTCTTGTCGTGCTCGAACGAGGAAGAAATTCAAAGGTTGAACCAATCCCTGGCGGAAGGCGGCGAAACGCTGATGCCGCTCGATGATTATGGCTTTAGCCGCATGTTCGTTTGGGTCAACGATCGTTTCGGTGTCTCTTGGCAGCTAAATCTGGCCTAAGCCGTAGTGCGTGAAGCCAACAGCATCAGCAAACAGACTTGAATATCGACGGCTTAGCCCTTAGAGCATCGGACCAAAGCGTATCGTACGCGCGGCTTGCCAGTGGCATGCCCGTTGTCGGTGCGTCCATTTCGGTAAGGAAAAGAGTATGGCCAAGGCAAAATTCGAGCGGACGAAGCCGCACTGCAACATCGGAACGATCGGTCACGTTGACCACGGCAAGACTTCGTTGACGGCTGCGATCACGAAGATCCTGGCTGAAACGGGCGGAGCAAATTACACGTCGTATGATAATATCGATAAGGCTCCTGAAGAGCGCGCCCGGGGTATCACGATCTCGACTTCGCACGTCGAATACGAGACGGAAAACCGCCACTACGCGCACGTGGATTGCCCGGGCCATGCGGACTACGTGAAGAACATGATCACGGGTGCAGCGCAGATGGACGGCGCGATCCTGGTTGTTTCGGCTGCTGATGGGCCGATGCCGCAGACTCGCGAGCACATCCTGCTTGCCCGTCAGGTCGGGGTTCCCGCCCTCGTCGTCTATCTCAACAAGTGCGACCAGGTCGATGACGAAGAACTGCTGGAACTGGTCGAGATGGAAGTCCGCGAGCTTCTGTCATCGTACGAATTCCCAGGCGATGATATTCCGATCACCAAGGGTTCGGCGCTTGTTGCGCTTGAAGACGGCGATGCTAAGCTTGGCAAGGATTCGATCCTGGCGCTAATGAAGACAGTGGATGAATCGATCCCGACGCCTGAGCGTCCGATCGACCAGCCGTTCCTGATGCCGATCGAGGACGTTTTCTCGATCTCTGGCCGCGGTACGGTTGTGACGGGTCGTGTTGAGCGCGGGATCGTGAAGGTCGGCGAAGAAATCGAGATCGTCGGTATTCGCGATACGCAAAAGACGACGGTTACGGGCGTTGAAATGTTCCGCAAGCTGCTCGATGAGGGCCGTGCGGGCGACAACGTTGGCGCGCTGCTTCGCGGCGTTGGCCGTGAAGACGTGGAGCGCGGTCAGGTTCTTTGTAAGCCTGGCTCGATCACGCCGCATAAGAAGTTCAAGGCCGAAGCCTATATCCTGACGAAGGAAGAAGGTGGTCGTCATACGCCGTTCTTCACCAACTACCGTCCGCAGTTCTACTTCCGTACGACCGATGTGACGGGGGTTTGCTCGCTGCCGGAAGGTACCGAAATGGTGATGCCTGGCGATAATATCGCGATGGACGTTGAGTTGATCCAGCCGATCGCGATGGAAGAAAAACTCCGCTTCGCGATCCGTGAAGGCGGCCGCACCGTTGGTGCAGGCGTCGTCTCCTCGATCCAGGAGTAAGTCGAGCGGGTTGAGGTAGGCGGTTGGCGCGGCACCAACAAATGTCCAATGCTTGAAATGCAGCAGGCTGCATTTCAGATTGGTGCAGGCGTCGTCTCCTCGATCCAGGAGTAAGTTCAAGGCGTTACGTTAGATTGCTGACGTGGCACGAAACACATAAACGCAAGGGCGGACATGTTCCGCCCTTGTTGCTCTTGATGGCCGATCAAGCTTCGGTAAGGAGGCGGCCGTGATCGTAGTGACGACTAATGAGCTTCAGGGCTACCGAGTGGTTCGGACAATCGGCATGGTGCGAGGGCTGTCTGTCCGATCACGGAGTGTCGTGGGAAATATTGGCGCTTCAATCCTAATCCTGTTTGGTGGGAACATCAGACTCTATACCCGTCTGGCCGAGCAGGCACGCCAGGAAGCCTTTGACCTGCTTGTGGAAAATGCTGAGCAAAAGGGTGCGAATGCGATTCTTGCCATGCGCTACGATGCGAATGAAATGGCTGCTGCGGTGACTGAGGTTTTGGCCTATGGAACAGCTGTCATCGTTGAGGAAACCCGCTGATTTGTGGCCATTGTGTCACGTTCAAGCAAATTTTCTAACTTTAGGCGTGACAAGACCGGGATGGTCGGTTAAGCACAGCGTTCCTCCAACCGATCCAGACGTACGAGCGCGCTCGCGCGGGCGCGAAATTAGGGGTGTAGCTCAATTGGTAGAGCGTCGGTCTCCAAAACCGAAGGTTGGGGGTTCGAGACCCTCCGCCCCTGCCAACTGATTGGATTTATAGTCACGCAGACCCGAAATTCGCACAAAGAGGGCGGCGAATTGCAGGGGCGCGTGCCGGACGTGCTGGAAAATCAGCTGTCCGCTAGGTGACGTGTTCGGTCCTCGCCAGAGTAGCTCATTACCTAAAGAAGGCAACGCTGCAACCGTGAACCCATTCCAGTTTCTTCAGGAGGTCCGCCAAGAGGCGGCGAAAGTGACTTGGCCCACCTGGAAGGAGGTCTGGATCACGACTGTGATGGTGCTCATCATGGTGACAATGGCAGCGATCTTCTTCCTGGTCATCGATCAGATTCTTGGAGGAATCGTCAATATGGTCCTGCGTCTCGGACGCTAGGCGAAAAGCCCTTTGATCAATTTAGCCGGCTTGCCGGCAAGAAGAACACTTTAGTCAGGAACGAACGATGGAGCAGCGCTGGTACATCGTACACGCGTATACCAATTTCGAACGCAAGGTCGCTGAGGCGATCCGGGAGCGCGCGAAAGCGGCGGGTCTTGACGAATTGTTTGAAGAAATCGTCGTCCCGACCGAAGAGATCGTTGAGATCAAGCGCGGACGCAAGGTGCAGTCGGTTCGCAACTTCCTGCCCGGTTATGTGCTCGTGAAGATGCATATGACCGATCCGGCGTTCTTGCTCATCAAGAATACGCCGAAGGTGACAGGATTCCTTGGGTCCGACAACAAGCCGATGCCAATCGGTGAGGATGAAGCGATGCGCATCCTCAATCAGGTGAAGGACGGCGTCGAGCGGCCTAAGGCAACGATCACGTTCGAAGTTGGCGAAGCGGTCAAGGTGTCTGATGGGCCGTTTGCATCGTTCGAAGGTCACGTTGAGGAAGTCGACGAAGAGCGCGAGCGCATCAAGGTTGCTGTCTCCATCTTCGGGCGTCCGACGCCGGTAGAGCTGGAGTTCAATCAGGTGGAGAAGGTGCCGAGCTAGAAACGGCAGATAAGAGTTTTGTGTTTTGACACCGGCCGATTTGGCGGGCGTCGAAAAGAGAATTAGCCGCCGAGAAGTAAGGCGCTGGTTCTCTAAGTCATGCGGGAGGGTGCCGGGTTCAACCCGAAGCTCGCTTAACCGCTAACCCTGGAACCGCAACAACCAAGCAGTTCCTTTAGTTCAGGGGAAGAACGTGGCGAAGAAGATTGATGGCTATATCAACCTGCAGGTGCCTGCAGGTAAAGCCAACCCGTCACCGCCTATCGGTCCAGCATTGGGCCAGCGCGGTGTCAACATTATGGAATTCTGCAAGGCGTTCAATGCCAAGTCGAAGGACATCGAGCCCGATACGCCAATTCCAGTGAAGATCACCGTTTATACGGACCGTTCCTTCACCTTCCAGATGAAGACGCCGCCGGCGACCTTCTTTCTGAAAAAGGCTGCTGGATTGAAGACGGTCGGCAAGCCTGGTTCTGGATCGAAAGAGCCAGGCCGTACCGTCGTTGCTTCGGTGACGATGGACCAGTGCCGCGAGATCGCAAAGATGAAGCTTGCCGATCTCAACACCGATGACATTGACCAGGGGGCCCGCACGATTGCCGGATCCGCCAGGGCGATGGGTATTGAGGTAAAGGGGTAACGTAATGGCAAATGTATCTCCTGAAACCGTCAAGGAAACGCGTCTGGCCGGCGGCAAGCGAATGGCTGCAGTGCGCAGGGACGTCGACCCGAACACCGCCTACCCACTCGAAGACGCCGTTGACATGATCAAAGAGCGGGCAAAGGCCAAGTTCGACGAGACCATCGAGATTGCGATGAATCTCGGGGTCGATCCAAAGCATGCCGATCAACTTGTTCGCGGCGTTTGCACGTTGCCGCATGGTTCCGGGCGCACATTGCGTGTTGCCGTGTTTGCTCGCGGTGCCAAGGCGGAAGAAGCGCAAGCTGCCGGTGCCGATGTTGTTGGCGCAGAAGAACTCGTGCAGGAAGTCCAAAACGGAACGATCAATTTCGACCGCTGCATAGCGACGCCAGACATGATGGGACTTGTCGGCCGGTTGGGTAAGGTTCTTGGTCCGCGTGGCCTGATGCCGAACCCGCGCGTTGGCACCGTAACCATGGACGTTGCGGAGGCCGTCAAAGCCTCGAAGGGCGGCTCGGTCGAGTTTCGCACGCACAAAGACGGTGTGATCCACGCCGGCGTCGGTAAGGCAAGCTTCTCGAAGGAAGCTCTCGTTGAGAACGTACGCGCATACGTCGATGCGGTGGTCAAAGCCAGGCCAACAGGCGCCAAGGGTCAGTACATCAAGAAAGTTTCGATCTCATCGACTATGGGTCCTGGGATCAAGTTGGATGCTGCGAGCATCGTGCCAGGTGCGGCGAGCTGATCGCAGACGTTTGTCGATGCTGGAATGCTGGCATCGACGACCATTTTCCGCCGACACAGCGCAAGCTTGTGTCGGGCAAGAACAAAAGAATTCCGGGCAATGAGCCCGGGAGACCCCGTTCTCAAAGGGAACCTGAATTCAGGTGCCAGGAAGGAGCGGACCTGTCCGAGATTGCAGGTGCCGGGTGGCGAGAGCCCACCAGCTTAATGGACGAGTACGTTTCGCAAAAGAAGTGCGGCACGGACTGGCCTGCATGAGATGGGAGAGAGGCTGGAGTGATGCGAAAGGTGCAAGCTGGAAGCAGAACTTCGGTTCAAATCTTCTCGGTCAAGCCGGAAAGCCTTCGGGCTCTAAGGGGACAGGTGAATGCGCGTTGCTGGTTAGTGCGGTTTTCGACTTCGTTAGTCAGCAGCAAGTAGCAACCCGCGGGGACGCTTTTATGACAGCGCCTCGCAGACCAGGAGAGAGCAGTGGATAGAGCCGCAAAAAGTGAGCTCGTCGCAAGCCTCCACGACGTGTTTGATAACACGGGCGCGGTGGTTGTTGCCCACTACACCGGCTTGACGGTCGCCCAGATGTCTGATTACCGCCAGCGCATGAAGCAGGCGGGTGGTCAGGTTAAGGTGGCCAAGAACCGGTTAGCCAAGCTCGCGCTCCAGGACACCCCACCGGCTGGTATCGCCGACCTGTTAAAGGGACCGACCTGCATCGCCTATTCGCAGGATCCGATCACCGCAGCAAAGGTCTCCGTTGCCTACGCCAAAGAGAATGACAAGCTCGTCATTCTCGGTGGCGCGATGGGTGAAAATGTTCTGGACGTCAATGGCGTCAAAGCCCTTGCAGAGCTTCCTTCGCTCGACGAACTGCGGGCCAAGCTTATCGGTCTCCTCAACGCGCCGGCAACGAAGATTGCCCGCACGATCAAGGAGCCCAGTGGCAAGCTTGCTCGAGTCATCAAGGCGAAGGCATCCGAGGCAGCCTGAGGCAACTTTTGTTGGCCAACACTCGGCAAGCCGGTGTTGGCGACAGGCGAACGAAAAAATGGCGGTCTGTCGCAATCGACTGTGCCGCGCACTGACAACGATTTGAACCGAAGGAAGAAAGTACAATGGCTG
>JAJFHK010000501.1 GCA_021775655.1 Filomicrobium sp.
GGGTGAAGCGTGGATCAAGACGACCTGCTAGCTTGGCATTAAGCTTGACCATCGCCTCGCGCATGCGGCGCGTGAAGGCAAGGTTGTCGCCAGCGTTGAGGCTTGCGGTTAGGCCGCGCACATGGTTGCGCCAGTCAAAGCCATAGGTTTGCTTCATCTCTTCGCGTAGTCCATAGCGGGCGGCCGGCATCAGGATATTTGCCCGGATAACTGGATTGGCGCGGGCGCGGGCTGCAACGTTTGCGGGCAGGAGCTGTTCAAGCGATTTGTCGAGGCCAGGCTGTACGCGCGGGTCAGGCGGACCGCCGGCGAGCCCAACAAGATCGAACACGACAGCCTTTTTCTCCTCCTCGTCCTCGATGAGGGTTTCGGCGCAGACGCGCGCGCGGACCTCGGCGATGTAACGCCAGCGGTCGAGGCGGACCTTGTTGAGACTCTCGCTGCCCTCAAGCAGGATGATCGGCTTGTTAACGGCGGAGGCGAGTACGAACTGCTCGGCAATCGATAGGTCCTTGGCTTCCTTGCCAAAGACGATGCGGCTGGCCAGTTCGACGCCGTGCAGGGAGGTGCCGCCGGTGCGTTGTGCCAACCACAAATGATTGGCCGCCCACTTTTTAAGCCGGCTGTCATCTCCGCCCTGGGTCAACTCGAAGTAGATAACAGGGGCCAGCCACCATTCCGATAGCTTGCGGCTCAGCTTTGCAATCGGGCCCTCGCTTCTTTTTGGCGGGGTCTTGTAGATGACGCGGGCAAACTGCATGGGCAATGTCGAACCGCCGACGCCGAGAGCCGGACGACCTAACCTGATCGAGCGACTGATGGTCGAATAAGGAATCTTGAGGACGCCAAGAAGATCTATGCCGAACGGATTGATGGGTGTGCCGATATACCGGTCTTCGTGGTGGGTCAGGCACTTCCAGTAATATTCGGGGACTTCGCGGACGGGGATCGATTTATGATCAGGATTGGCGGTGTAGTCGCCGATCTCGATCGACTTTCCCGTCCAATTGACGTCTTGCTTAGAATCGAGGCGAGGATCGAAGGTGCCGACGAAATTGCCGGACCGGTCGTAAATAGCAGTCGCGAGCCAACGCTCGGCATCGTAGCGCAGGGCTTCGGACAGATAGAGTTGACCGGTGAAGCCACGGATGGGTGCAATGACATAGACGAGAAGGACTGCGAAAACCACGTAGCCAACAGCGACAAGCACAACATAGCGCAGCGCGCCGAGGCGTGGATTGAATGCTATCCACTCCATAAAAAAGCGCGCGAATCGGATTGGGATGGCCACGACCATCTCCACCACGCGCATCAAGAGTCTTGCGATTTCTATCATCGCCCCGTTCACACAGCCGTTGTCCGCCAAGCCACGCGGTTATCTGGCCATTGTGGCAGGGGCGCGACCCATAGCTTGCACCCAGGTGAATGATCCGCGCAAAAAACGTTGAAAACTCAGGCCGTTGACTAATTGCCCTGACGCTCGCCGAATACGTAACCGGCGCCGCGAACCGTTCGAATTGGATCGCTTTCATTGCGCTCGACCAGAGCCTTCCGCAGCCGACCGATGTGAACATCGACGGTTCGCTCGTCAACGAAAGCGTCGCGGCCCCAAACCCCGTCAAGTAACTGAGTGCGAGACAGAACACGGCCAGTACTTTCCATGAGAAACTCGAGCAGTCGATATTCCGTCGGGCCCAAATGAACTTCACGTTGCCCGCGTGTGACTTTGTGGGCGGCACGGTCGAGTTCAATATCGGCAGAACGCAGCACGTCTGCAACGCGTTCGGGAGCGGCACGGCGCAGCACTGCTTTGACCCGGGCCATCAGTTCAGGCACGGAAAATGGCTTGACGACATAATCGTCAGCACCTGTTTCAAGCCCCCTGATCCGGTCGGCTTCCTCTCCGCGGGCGGTTAAAAGCACAATTGGAATGTTACGCGTTTCTGGGTCGTTACGCAGTCGGCGGCAGAGTTCGATACCGGATACTGTTGGCAGCATCCAATCCAGAACCATGATGTCGGGCGTCTCTTCGGCCACCATTACCTCGGCCTCGTCGCCAGACATGGCAATTCTGACGTGGAAGCCTTCTGACTCGAAGTTGTATCGCAACAGCTCGCTCAGCGCCTGCTCATCCTCAACAATGAGAAGTTTCGCCGCCATCTACACTTTTTCCCTGCATCTCAAATCCTCGACGTTGGCACTCAAGTGTTCTCAACATTTTCCGACTTTATCAGCGTTGAACTGGTCCGGTCAGCCTTTGGGCGGTCGTCCGACAAGTTCTCACCTTTTACAAGGAAATAGATGGTTTCTGCGATATTGGTGGAGTGATCGCCGACGCGCTCGATGTTCTTGGCACCGAATAGGAGATGCGTCGACAGGCCGATATTCCTGGGGTCTTCCATCATGTAGGTGAGAAGTTCGCGGAAGATGGAGTTGTAAAGGTTGTCGAGTTTGCTGTCAGAGTGCCAAACGTCCACTGCGCGGTCCGCATTTCGCGTGGCGAAAGCATCAAGCACATCTTTGAGTTGGTAGGAGGCCAGCTCCACCATGTGATTCAGTCCGGTGATGATCGGCTTAGGATGCGCTTCCGGTGCGATGACGAGGGCCCGCTTGGCAACATTCTTTGCAAGGTCTCCGATGCGTTCGAGGTCACCACTAATATTCAAAACCGCCATGATCTGGCGCAGGTCAACGGCGATAGGCTGCCGGCGCGCGATGATCGTTATGACTTGTTCCTGGATCTCGCGCTCAAGCGCATCAATCCTTGCATCGCTCTTTATTACTCGCGCTGCCAGCTGCGGATCGCGGCGCTCAAGAGCATCGAACGACTCTGCAAGCTGGCGTTCGGCAAAGCCTCCCATTTGTGCGATCTTGCTGTCGAGAAGTTTTAACTCTTCCTCGTAAGATTTGACCGTATGCTCAAGCATGTCTGAGGCCCCGTGTTACTGCGTTGGACGCATCGTTAGAGCAATTGAGTGATAGTGGAATCAGCCGAACCGACCGGTGATGTAGTCCTGCGTCCGCTGATCGGCCGGATTTGTGAAGATCGTTCTTGTCTCATTCTCCTCAACCAGCGTGCCGAGATGGAAGAAGGCGGTTCGTTGAGAGACGCGTGCAGCCTGCTGCATTGAGTGGGTGACGATTATGATCGTTAGGGATTGCTTTAACTCGTCGATGAGTTCCTCGACACGAGCCGTTGCAATCGGATCGAGCGCAGAGCACGGTTCGTCCATCAAAATCACGTCGGGACTGGTTGCAATCGCCCGGGCAATGCACAGGCGTTGTTGTTGCCCGCCTGACAGGCTGGTTCCTGACTCATTCAGCCGATCTTTGACTTCCTCCCAAAGGCCGGCTCTTTGCAAGCTGGACTCGACGATCTCATCGAGGTTGCTCTTAGACGTCGATAGACCATGGATTCGAGGTCCATAGGCGACGTTTTCGAAAATCGATTTTGGGAACGGGTTCGGCTTTTGGAATACCATGCCAACACGCGCGCGCAATTCGATCACATCGAGTTCACGGTCATTGATGTCCTGGCCATCAATTGAAATGTTGCCCTCGATCCGAGCAATCGGGATGGTGTCATTCATGCGGTTGATGCAGCGCAGAAACGTGGACTTACCGCAGCCCGATGGACCGATGAATGCCATCACGGAGTTTCGCGGGATGTCGACATTGACATCAAACAGTGCCTGCTTTTCCCCGTAAAAGACCGATATGCCGCGGGCCTCGATCTTTGCCTCGAGGTTTTCATCTGCAGCTTTCGTTTTGATCGACGTCATCATATCAACTGTGCCGGAATCCAGCTGTTGCATTGTACCTAATTCCCTCACCATTTGCGCTCTAGTTTGCGCCGCAAGTAAACCGCGATCAAATTCATTAGTACGAGGAATCCGAGCAGGATCAAAATCGCTGCCGAAGTGCGACTGACGAAGCCGCGCTCCGGGCTGTCTGCCCAAGAAAAGATCTGTGTGGGTAGAGCCATCGCCGGCTGAGTCAATCCGATGTTTTCGATGCTCGGGATGAAGGCGTTCATGCCGATTAGAAGCAACGGCGCAGTTTCACCAAGCGCCTGAGCAAGACCAATAATTGTGCCGGTCAGAATTCCGGGCATGGCCAGCGGCAGGACGTGATGAAGTGTGACTTGTTGCTTGGATGCGCCGACACCGAGTGCGGCTTCGCGGATTGATGGCGGGACGGCCTTCAAGGCAGCGCGCGTGGCAACGATGATTGTCGGCAGCGTCATGAGGGCTAGAACCATGCCGCCTACGAGCGGGGCCGAACGCGGCATTCCGAAGGTGTTCAAGAACAACGCAAGACCGAGAAGTCCGAACACGACGGATGGCACGGCGGCCAAGTTGTTGATGTTGACTTCGATTAGATCCGTTATTCGGTTCTGCGGCGCGAACTCCTCCATATAGACCGCCGTCGCGATGCCGATTGGAAAGCTCAGCAGAAAGCAGATCATAAGCGCAAGGAACGTGCCTGATAACGCGCCTGCTAGTCCGGCAAGTTCGGGGAAACGGCTGTCCGCGTTGAAGAACAGTTCCCAGGTAAAGGGAGTTTGGACTAGGCCGCGCGATTCCAGCGAATCGAACCAGGTGAATTCGTCATCCGAGCTAAAGCGCGGGTTGCGAATTTTGGCCTTACCGGTTTGCAGTAGTGCATCGTAGTTCGGGGCCAGCGGCAGATTGATATCAATCGTCTTGCCAACAACAGAAGGATCTGAAGTTACCCGCGCCTTCAAAGTGCCGGCCGCTTCGTCCGCGAGGATCTCCTCGTAGGAACGACTATACTCTTTGAGAAAGTATGCACGAAATCCTTCGTTGATCATTGCCTCGTAGTCTGCTGAGTCGAGACCGCCCTCGGCTGGAACCTTTGCCGGATCGATGAAAACCGTCGTCTTGGCGACACCAGTTCCATTTTCGACACTGAGGACGCCTTGTTGTTTCAGCGCATTAAAAAGGGCAATGCGGTCGCCCGACAGCGCATCGATTTCGCGGGGTATGATCCTCTTGTATAACTGGTCGAACGGGTCCGATACAGGCACCAAAATATCGACCGTCTGGCCGATCTTATCGGTGTTGCCCAACACGTAATCTCGGACGATGTAATCGGATCCCGAACTCAAGATCTTATAGAGTGCCCGCTCCTTCGAACGACCCTCCACATCCGGAAAATTGGTCTTGAACGCGTCACGCACTAACTTTCGATAGTTGGCGTCGCCG
>JAJFHK010000502.1 GCA_021775655.1 Filomicrobium sp.
ACGGGCGTTGGACTGAACACGCACTGCGTTCTCAAGGTCCGCACTTGCGAAATGCTCGGCGGGCAATGAAAACTCGTCCGGCATACAATTTCCGGCCGAGTTTTCGACAGGCTACAAATTAGCTGCCTGACTGTTCCGTAGAGGAACTGGCTTCTGCAGGTTCGAATTTCAGTGAGACACCGTTGATGCAATAGCGCAGGCCGGTCGGCTTTGGTCCGTCGTTAAAGACGTGACCGAGGTGGCCACCACAGCGGCTGCAATGCACCTCGGTTCGGACCATAAAAAACGAACGGTCAGTCGTGCTTCCAACCTTCCCATCGATCGGCGTGTAGAAGCTCGGCCATCCGGTACGGCTGTTGAATTTGGTTTCGGCGGTGAACAATTCCTGTCCGCAGCCGGCACACTTGTAGATGCCAGGGTCGTAAACCTTGTCGAGGGGGCTTGTGTGGGCGCGCTCGGTGCCATGCTTGCGCAAAACGTAAAACTCCTCGGGGGTCAGGAGTTTGCGCCATTCTTCCTCGGTTTTCGTGACTTCGAAATTCATAACTTTTTTCTCACCAGCTGAGAGTTCGGCAGCGCTTAGGCCGAGACTGACCGCAAGGGTTCCAAAACCGAACGTTCGTCTGTCAATGTTCATCGTGCAGTCGTCCTCCGCAATCGTTTTATCCCTAACTTGAGAATTCAATATCTCCGCTGCGGGAGCCTGCAGTCGTGATTCCTCAATCAGATATCCTCAAAATGGGGGCAATTCAGCCTTTTGTCAGCACAACTGTGATCACAAGCGTGTGGGGCAGCCGTGTAAGGATTGTGTGCCAGACCGGACTTCTGCCTGGTTCAAGGCATGCGAAGGGGGACGGTCCTGGAGAGCCGTATCTCTTCTGGAGTGAGCTCACATCGGTAGGCTAGGATTTCGACGTTGCGGGCTATTGCACGGGCCAGCGCCTCGGCATAGGTCGGATCGATGTCTACACAGGGGCTCATCCGGGTCGCATCAGCGCGTTGGATCAGGAATAGCATGACACCCCTGTGGCCCTGTTCGACCATGTCGCCAAGCTCTTCTAGGTGCTTGACGCCGCGCGCGGTGACAGAATCGGGGAATTCTGCAAGTCCGGATTTGCGCATCAGGTGGACATTCTTGATCTCGACATAGGCAAGACCTTTGGTTTCGTCTTCCAGCAAGATGTCGATGCGGCTCGCTTTACCGTATTTCTGTTCCCGCTTGAGGGAGGCATACCCCTTCAGCGTTGCGATGCGTTTGTTGGCAATAGCTTCAGCAACAATTTTATTAGGGTGCCCGGTATTGATCCCTACGAGTGTCGGACCCCTGCCTATGTCGTTTTCGACAAGTTCCAGGGTGTGGCGATATTTTCTTGTCGGGCTATCGCTCTCGGATACCCAAACCTTAATTCCTGGGTCAGTTAGACCCAGCATCGAGCCCGTGTTGGGACAACTGGCTGTGATCGTCTTGCCGTCTTCCAGTTCAATATCGGCGAGAAAGCGCTTGTATCGCTTGATAAGTCGGCCGGGCTTCAGCAGGCTTTGAAACTTCATATTGTTGGGCTCCGCGACTGGGATTGGTGGGCTGAGCGCAAAACTCAACGGGAAATTAATGCTGAGTGGTTAGCGTGAGGGCCGTTTTAGTTCCAGCGTTCCGGACCCGTCATGCCTGTAAAACTTGCGTTCCGTTCGATCTTTGCTTTGCTTTTGTCAGCGTTGTTATTGTCCGTGCTTCTTTATGGGCAGGTACGTGCTGCTTCGGAGCCAGTGCAAGTCGAGATCGAACAAATGAGTTGGGTCGAAGTTCGCGACCGGATCAAGGGTGGTGCCACGACGATCATCGTTCCAACCGGTGGGACCGAGCAGAATGGTCCGCACATGGCGCTTGGTAAGCACAATCTCATCGTTCGCGAGACTGCAAGGCGCATAGCGCTTGAACTGGGCGATGCACTGGTGGCTCCGGTTCTCAGCTACGTTCCCGAAGGACCTTCAGGATTGAAGGTCGGGCATATGGCCTATCCAGGAACGATTTCGCTTCCCGATGATGTGTTCGAGCGGGTGCTTGAAAATGTGGCCCTAAGCTTCAAGACGCACGGATTCAGACGCATCGTCTTCGTTGGAGATTCCGGTGGCAATCAGTCGGCGCAGCGGCGGCTTGCGATCAGGCTCACGGAAGAATGGGCGAGCGAGGGCGTCATGGTTCTGACGGCATCGGCCTACTATGCCGACAATGGCGGAGATGAATTCCTAAGAGGCCAAGGCCTGAGTGCGAGCCAAATTGGATCCCATGCCGGGGTGCGCGATACGTCCGAACTTATGTTTGTTGCACCGCATGCTGTCGATCTGGGTAAAGCCAGCGCAGATTCCGAGGGAGCAACGGGCGACGCAAGGCTCGCGAAAGCCGAATGGGGCGGCGCGCTAATTGAAAAAAAGGTGGCGGTTGCTGTGGCTGAAATCCGCACGGGCAATCCAAGTGGCGCAGCCTCAAAGAAAGGCAGCTTGATCGGCTGGCTTCTCTCTTTCGTGACAGGTTGAACATCAGCAGCGGTTGCGGCTTACTTTCATACAGCGATCCAAACGGCTTCAGGCGTGGTAGAAGCATGCACCAACGCATGCTGGATCGACGATGAGCGACACCATAGATCACTCTTTATCTAACGCTACTTCCAACGAAGACGTCACGGCTGCCGTGCTTGTAATCGGCGATGAGATCTTGTCTGGCCGTACCAAGGAGGCCAATGCCGGATATATCGCTGAGGTTCTGACCGCTGCAGGGATCAGGCTTCGTGAGGTGCGGGTTGTTGGCGATGACGAAGCCGAGATCGTCGCAGCACTCAACGCATTGCGAAAACGTTTCACTTATGTGTTCACGACCGGCGGGATTGGGCCGACCCACGATGATATTACGGCTGATTGTGTAGCGAAGGCATTCGGTGTTGAGATCGACGTCGACCAGCGGGCGCTAGATCGAATGATGCCTTATTACGAATCCCGCGGTCTTGAATTGACCCCATCTCGATTGCGCATGGCGCGACTTCCCAAGGGCGCAGAGTTGATCGCCAATCGCATTACCGCTGCGCCTGGGTTCAGCGTTGGCAATGTGTTTGTCATGGCGGGCGTCCCTTCGATCATGCAGGTGATGTTGGATGAAGTCCTGCCGGGGCTGCGAACGGGTCAAATTATGCTCAGCCAGACGATTAAAGTCTTGGCGCCGGAAAGCGAAGTTGCCGACCTGTTTGCTGAGCATCAGGAGGCTAATTGCCAGGTTACGATGGGCAGCTACCCGTCGTTTACCGGTGGAGTTATGCGGTGCGAATTGGTTCTGCGGTCCATTGACGCGGAAGCGTTGGCGCGGGCCCTTTCTTCACTGCGACAAAAATTGGCAGGCCTTGGAATAAAAACCGGCTAATCAATCTCTTAACAATCAGTGCGCGGCAGGCTGCCGCTGCGGCCGATGGCCTGTTGCGTTAACCTTGTTTGTTAACTCTATCTCGCTCCCGCTTAGGTTCGTTGGGTATTCCGCCCACGGGCCGTCGATTGCTGCGGATGCGAGGGAAGTGCGCCGATGACGTGCGTGCTAAGGCCTCCACTGCATTCCCGGTGATCCCGTCCATTCGGTTCAATGGCCACTCCGGCCACAGGATCACGGGGGTGAATTTAATGTTCGATTTAGTCAACCGTCGCGCTGTTGGCATGGTGGGAAGTCTGCTTGTTGCAATGTCGCTGGATTTATTCGTTGCAGGCTCACCGGCGGAAGCCAAGACGCCGGGCTCGAAGTATTGCTTCGTTGGCAAATGCCACCGGGTAAAGTCTCTTTCTGAGACCGCTTCTCTTGTTGGGAAGAAGGTTCCGCTGGTTGCTTCTCACTACAGCGATTGCAGCAAAGACCGCTACAACCCGTGCGGCCTGACGTCTTCGGGCGAGGAGTTCCACCCAGATCGTGCAGACAATGCCGCCAGTCCCATCTATCCCGATGGCACAGTGCTGTTGGTTCGCAACCCAGTGACGCAGGCAGCCGCTGTATTGCGCATCAACAACGCGGGTCCCTACTGGGGGAACCGGAAACTCGACGTTTCATATGCCGCTGCCGACAAGCTTGGTTTCAGAAAGCGTGGCGTGGCCAAACTGGAAACGAAGATTTTGGCAGCGCCGAACAAGAGAGAAGCCCGTTATAGCCGCAAGCGTAAATACCGTCCGCTTCCCGGCTTCATCGGCAAGTATGAGAACCTAGCCTCTGCAGAGCGAACGGCGGTGGCATTGATGGTGCTCGATGCGACTGCTGCGAGCGCTACGGTGCCATCGAGCAGTGCCGCTGTTGTGGTTGCAGCCAGGACTGAAAGCCGTCGCGAAACGGAGTACAAAGCTAAGAATCAAAAGACGCTTGAACCGATCCTCAAATCTATGAATCTCATTGCTGAGCTAAAGCCTAAAGAAGCCAAGGCTACGGTGACGGCTGGGCTCGATATTCAGGCGGCTCCAAATTGGGCGGGTCGCCGGGCGAGGAGAGCGGTGTCTGTTGCGGCGGTCGCACCAGCGGCGAATGCCGACGGAGGAATTGTTGGATCAGATGCCGTTCGACCCGGCACTGTTTTGACTGATCGCCGAAATTCGCCACGCCGGCAGTTGGCACAGGCAGCAATTTCGGATGCGGGCGCGGATCTTGGTGTGACCGAGATGCAGTCGACGCGGGCTGCGGTAAAGCTAATCCACACCGCAGAAGTTGGCGCGCCTGAAGAAGATGACTGGGCCGGATTGCTGCGACCACGACTTGGCGGGCTTTCGCTGGTCGGTGGTCGTGGTGGTTTTGGCGGATCCGGCGGGTCGCCGTTCCGGCCGCTTCCTGGCAGGGCGCCACGTCCCGCGCTACCGTTCGCACCCAACACTGCGCGTAATGGTATGACGGGTTAGGCCGCGTCGGCGGCTTCGTCGCAGTCCTCCCTGCCGTCTACGCGAACAACGGATGGCGGTGAACTTTCATCCTCGGGGTAGAGGTCGAAGGCGATGTCCAGGGCGTCGATGAACTCGGAGACGAGATCGAGGCTGACGCCGAGCGGCGCCTTGGCAGCAACCAGGAAATCGTCATCGATCGTTGGCGCTGCGGTTTCTGGAAGTGCTGCAGCTTCCGAATCGATCAGTCCACGCGTTCTTAGATAGGCGGTGAGTGTGCCACCGGTTTCGAAGTCGGCACCGAGTACACACGCCGAGCGGGATATGACGTTATCGGCAAGGATAAACTTAAACTCAGCAACAAGTGGGCGGACGGTATTCGCACGCTGCATGGC
>JAJFHK010000503.1 GCA_021775655.1 Filomicrobium sp.
GAGGTAGCCGAAGTCGGCAATAATCTTTCGGGCAGCGGCAGACTTCAAATAGTTCATGAATGCCGTTGCTGCAGAGTTTTTTTGCGCGCGTTTCAGGAGCACGGCATCCTGTCGGATCGGATCGTGGTCACTTGGATCAACTGGAATGACGCTGCCCTGTTTCGATTTCTCAACCTTCTTCAATTGTGAGCGCGCAACGAAGCCGCATGTCGCATTGCCGGTTCCAACAAGTGCAAACGTTTGGGCAATGTTTTGGCCATAAACAATCTTGGTCCTGACCCTGTTCCAAATTCCGCGCTTTTCGAGCGACTGGCGTGCGGCCATTCCATAGGGAGCAAGTTGCGGGTTGGCGATTGCGATTGCCGCCATCGTTGCGGCTCCAGTCCAAAAATCCGGATCGGGGCTATTCGTCCTGGCAGGACACCAAATCACAAGCTGACCGATTGCGTAGGCAAACCGACTGGCCGCAATAGCGATGTCGTCTTCCACCAATTTTCGCGGGCTTTTTTCGTCGGCTGAGAGAAATACATCGAAGGGAGCCCCATGCTTGATCTGGGCGTAGAGCTGTCCGGTTGAGCCTGAACTGATTTTGAGTTGGTGACCGGTCTCCGCCTCGAAGGGGATTGCCAGTGCATTGACTGCGTCGATGAAATTTGCAGCCACAGCAATCAGGGCCGACTCGGCGCGAGCGGCGGCCGGAGGAAGTAGAACACTGCAAACGATCATTAAGCTTGTCGCCAGCACCCTGCCACTTTGGCCAACTCTCATTCTCGCCTACCGCCCTACTGCCACCACTTCGACCGGCGTGCATGTCGTCAAAGAACAAGCCGTCATCAATGAAGCTTCCCATCATAGGGGTGGCCGCTGCAAGCACCTCGCGACATTAGGATGAAGTTGCAACGGCACTTGGTACAGAATGACCCGGAGATCGGAAATCCCCGGGCCATATTGGCAATACTTTTGGTCGACTGGTGTCAGTCCCGTGTCATTGAAATCAGCATATAGTCGCCGTCAAGTTTGATGTCGTATTGTTTGCCGTCTTTGCACTTGGCGTCGTCGATCTCAAACACCCCGGTACCTTCCGACTCTTTTTCGATTTCACCGCCTTCGCAGCCCCACGCACTGATCGTCTCTCTAACCTTCATTGCCTCGGTCTCTGAGGGCTCGTCATCAGCGACAGCTACTGAGCCGATGGTCAGAAGAGCGATAGTAGACAGCGCGATCAATCTCTTCATGGTTCATGCGTCTCCATTTCATTTAGGCCAAGTTGGTTTGCGGGGTGCCTGACACCGCGGCGCAATTTCTGCCCTGTCGCGTTGCAAATGCCGGCGTCGTTCGGGTGACGCTCTGGCAATTCTTGCTGAGCAACAATGACTCGACGCAAGTATGCGGCCTTCGGTTCGATCTTTCTACGGGACAAATTCCCAACTTTAGGAACACCGAAAATTGAAGCTTGCGCGGAAACGCCGCGAAAATTCTGCTTTCTGGGGCCTCGAAATCCGGCGGCTTTGCGGCATTTCTGAGTCTTCGGGGGCGGCACGCCATCGAAACGTGATGCGACGCTATGGCTGAATTAGGCCGGTTTCGGCAAAAGCCACGTGCGGGCTTGCATCAATGTTACGCGGCTTTGCGACGGCACAATGCTCTATGCGAATATAAGCGTCGTGGGGTGTGAAGTATCGCTTTTCAAGATGTTCAAAGCCGGAATCTCCGACTTAGCTCTGCAGTAGGCCAGCGGGTCCGATTCGTTCGAAGCAACTGCGATGGTCTGTAACTGAACACTCACGATGTGAGGAGAAGTGTCATGAAAAAATCGATGGATGCGAAACGCTTTGGTGCGTTGGTCGTTCTGCCGTTCCTGATCGGTGCGGCGCCTCTCGCGGCCTCGGCTGAAGAGACGCTGACACAGCCTGCAGCACAGTCGGCGATGCCAGGAGCGGTTGAATCTCCCGCAGTCGCCGCACCGGCAACCGCAGAGAAGCCAGAAGCGGTGCTCGCGCCTGAACCAACTGCAACATCGAAAGCAGCCGATCAGACTTCAACCGGTTCTGCTGCGGCCAAGCCTGCGGATGTGGATACGGTTCCACCGGCCGTTGCCGCCCAAGATCTGATCGGCAAACCGGTGAAGGCTGCCGACGGCAAGTCCATTGGTAAAGTCACAGCGGTCAAGGCCGGTTCGTCCGGCGAGCTACTGGCTGTGCATATCGAGACCGGTGGCTATTTCGGCTTCTGGACGACCTTGCGCGAAGTCCCGGCTGGTGAATTCACACCCACTAGCGACGGCATTCAGCTTCGACTCGCATCAAACGAGATTGAAAACCTGAGCAAGATCGAAACGCCGAAAGGCTAAACGACTTTCTAAATCTCCACTCCATAACCACCCTCGGAAGGGTCACCGCGATCGCGGTGGCCCTTTTGGGTATTCTGGCGAGGGATTCGGGCGCGTTACCTCTCGAAACGCTTGTACTTGATGCGGTGGGGTTCGGTGGCGTCGTCGCCGAGGCGGCGTTTCTTGTCTTCTTCATAAGACTCGAAATTGCCTTCGAACCATTCGACGTGACTTTCACCTTCGAAGGCAAGGATGTGGGTTGCCAGACGGTCAAGGAAGAAGCGGTCGTGGCTGATGACCACAGCGCAGCCGGGGAAATCTTCCAGCGCTGCTTCAAGCGCCGACAAGGTTTCAGTATCGAGGTCGTTGGTTGGCTCGTCGAGCAGCAACAGGTTGCCGCCTTCTTTCAAAAGCTTGGCAAGGTGGACGCGATTGCGCTCACCGCCTGAAAGCATGTTGACCTTCTTTTGCTGATCGGTACCTTTGAAGTTGAACCAGCTGCAATAAGCGCGTGAGGGAACTTCTTTCTTGCCCCCCAGCGAGATTACATCGAGACCATCAGAAATGACTTCCCAGACAGACTTCTTCGGGTCGAGATCGTCACGCGACTGGTCGACGTAGGAAATCTTGACCGTGTCACCGATGCGGATGGCGCCGTCGTCGGGCTCCTCCTGGCCAACCAGCATCTTGAACAATGTCGTCTTACCTGCGCCGTTGGGGCCGATGACGCCGACGATGCCGCCGGGCGGTAACTTAAAGGACAGATCATCGATCAAGAGGCGGTCGCCGTAACCCTTGGTCAGATCTTCCGCCTCGATGACCATGTCTCCAAGTCGCGGACCGGTGGCGATGCTGATGGAAGCGCGGCCGACGTCTTCGCGGCCAGCGTCCTCGGCAAGTTTCTCGTAGGCCGTGATACGCGCTTTGGATTTGGCTTGGCGGGCTTTCGGCGAAGAGCGGATCCATTCCAGCTCGCGCTTGAGGGCGCGCTGTTTGGATTCCTCCTGACCCTTTTCAGTATCGAGACG
>JAJFHK010000504.1 GCA_021775655.1 Filomicrobium sp.
GTGTCCTCAATGGCCGGTTACGGACGGCTTTCCAATCGTAGCCTCGATGAAATGGAAGCTGGCGCCCGGGTTGAGGTTGCCCCCTACAAGAAGGGGCCGATGGATTTCGTCTTATGGAAGCCTTCGAAGGAAGGTGAACCAGGATGGCCCTCTCCTTGCGGGATTGAGGGTAACGGGCGCCCTGGCTGGCACATCGAATGCTCGGCTATGGCGGGTAAGCATCTCGGCGACGTCTTCGACATCCATGGTGGTGGTGTTGATCTTGCTTTCCCGCACCACGAGAATGAGATCGCACAAAGCCGATGCGCGCACGGCACCGACGTCATGGCGAATGTGTGGATGCACAACGGCTTTTTGCAGGTCGAAGGTGAGAAGATGTCGAAGTCACTCGGCAACTTCATTACGATTCATGAACTCATCGGTTCTAAAGAATTCGGCGGCATGCAGTGGCATGGTCGGGTTGTTCGTTGGGCGATGCTTGGTACGCAGTACCGGCAACCCATTGATTGGACGGCAGAACGGTTGCAACAAGCGCGCGCGACATTGTTTGAGGTGGCCGAAACGCTGCACGGGGTAGAGCCGTCAGGCGCGCCGAATGACGAGATTCTCGCGGCGTTATCGGATGATCTTAATACGCCCAGCGCCCTTTCGATCGTGCATGGCCTGCTCAAATCGGCCAAGCGTAACGAGGAAAAGCGTCCGGAATTGAAAGCCACCCTGCAGTTCATGGGTCTTTATGAAGATGAGACGGTTGCTGAGCTCGACGTTGGCCGCTCAGACAGCGATGTTGATGCATTGGCGGTCGAAGAATTGATCGCAGCACGACTTGTCGCTCGCAAGGACAAGGATTGGGCCGAGGCAGACCGGATCCGCGACAAGTTGGCCGCGATGGGTGTTGTGCTTAAGGACGCCAAGGATCCGGCCACCGGCGAAATCGTGACCACCTGGGAATTGGCGCGTTAAGACTTTCAGCCCAAACGCCGGTTAAAAAAGGTGACTGAGATGACGAGTGTTTCTTCTGTGCCGCCAATCTCCTGCGTGGAGGGTGCCAGCTTGCCGACTCCAGCGCAATGACAATGGAGGTAGCCATGACCCAATCGATACCTCTGCGCCCGTTTTTGCCGAAGGATACAGTCGGATTGCGTGAACTGTTCGCGCAGGCGATCGAAGAGCTGACGCAGGAAGATTACGATGAAGATCAGCGTGCTGCCTGGGTTAGCAGGGTTGCTGATGGTGAATCGTTTGCGCAGCGGTTGGCGGCCGCAACCACTCTGGTTGTTGAGATTGATGGTGAATTATCGGGCTTTGGTTCATTAAAAGATAACCGTGTTATCGACATGCTCTATGTTCACCCGCATTTTGCGGGGAGCGGAGTGGGTTCGGCGTTGCTCGATGCCTTGGAACGCCTTGCCAAAGGCCGGGGAACGGAAACCATTTCGGTCGATGCCAGCGATACGGCCCAGATCTTCTTCGAAGATAAGGGATATGTCGCTCAAAGCCGGAATTCGGTGCCTCTTCAAGACCAGTGGTTGATGAACACGACAATGACAAAAACACTTACGCCTGCCACCAAGGACAAAGCTTAATGAGCCGTGAACGCCTTTATCTGTTCGATACGACGTTGCGCGATGGAGCGCAGACGACGGGGGTCGACTTCAAGTTGGCGGACAAGCGGCGCATTGCGAGCGTGCTTGATGATCTTGGAGTTGACTATATCGAGGGTGGTTACCCAGGCGCGAACCAGACCGATACCGAGTTCTTCGCGACGCCTTCCTCCTTCGCAACCGCAAAGTTCACCGCCTTTGGAATGACTAAGCGGCCTGGGCGGTCAGTTTCAAACGATCCGGGGTTCCAGGGACTCTTGCAGTCGCGGGCGGACTCAATTTGCCTCGTTGCGAAATCCTGGGACTACCATGTGCGAGTGGCGTTGGGTTGCTCCAACGAAGAAAACCTGGAGTCGATCCGTCAATCGATTGGCGCTGTGGTTGAATCGGGCCGAGAAGCGATGCTTGATGCCGAGCATTTCTTCGATGGTTATAAAGCGAACCGCGACTATGCGATTGCTGTTGCTGAAGCGGCCCATCAGGCCGGCGCGCGATGGGTCGTGTTATGCGATACCAATGGCGGTTCGCTGCCGCACGAAATCGAACGCATCGTGAAAGACGTTTGCGATGTGGTTCCTGGTAGTCATCTAGGTATCCATACCCACAATGACACTGAGAATGCTGTAGCCAATACACTGGTCGCGGTGCGGGCTGGCTGCCGGCAGATCCAAGGGACGCTAAACGGTCTCGGCGAGCGCTGCGGCAATGCCAACATGACGTCGATCATTCCGACGCTGCTGCTCAAAAGCGAATTTGCCGACAAGTTCGACACGGGTGTAACTCCGGAGCGGTTGCGGATGCTAACGCATGCGTCGCGCGTTCTCGACGAAGTCGTGAACCAATCGCCTTACAGGCATGCGCCTTATGTCGGTGACAGCGCATTCGCCACCAAGGCCGGCATCCATGCGTCGGCGATCTTGAAAGAACCGGAAACCTACGAGCACGTCTCGCCGGAAGCTGTCGGTAACCGCCGCCGGGTTTATGTCTCCGATCAGGGCGGGCGTTCAAATATTCTTGCCGAGCTGGCCCGTCTGGGTATCCAGGTCGAAAAGAATGATTCTCGCATTCCGGCAATGCTGGAAGCCGTCAAGCAGCGTGAATCCGAAGGCTATTCCTACGAAGCAGCCGATGCGTCGTTCGAGTTGCTGGCGCGTCGGGAACTCGGTGAAGTGCCGCGCTATTTCTCCATCGATTCCTTCCGGGTGATGGTCGAGCGCCGGCACAACGCCAGAGGAGAACTCGTCACAATTTCCGAAGCAACTGTTAAAGTCTTCATCAATGGAGATGAGGAGCCGTTGTGGTCGGTTGCCGAGGGTAACGGCCCGGTCAATGCACTCGACTCCGCGCTGCGCAAAGATCTGGGGCGCTACCAGGACAACATAAAGGATGTTGAGTTGGTCGATTATAAGGTGCGGATCCTGACAGCTGGTGGCGGTACTCAGGCTGTTACACGCGTTCTTGTCGAAAGCCACGACCGGGCCACGGGTGATCGATGGCTAACCGTTGGGGTGTCTCCCAACATCATCGACGCAAGCTTTGAAGCGCTTGTTGATTCCATCAATTACAAGCTGATGAAAGATGGAGCCCACGCCACCGCGCATGTTGCCTGAGGTGGGGCCGGTTTTTTGCCGCAAGTCTAAGCGGATTGTCAAAAAACATAAAAGCCGCCCCACGTTTCCGGAGGCGGCTTTCAGTCGTTATCATTCTACGAGCCCCGCGTAGGGGATGCCTCAACTTAGGAGCTTAGAGAAGCTCGATGTTGTTGACGGCTGACTTGCCTGAGCGACGATCGACTTCAGTGTCGAAAGCGACCTTCTGGCCCTCGGCAAGGTTGCGGATGCCGGCGCGCTCAAGAGCTGTAGCGTGGACAAAAACGTCCTTGTCGCCACCATCTGGAGCGATGAAGCCGTAGCCTTTTTGCTCGTTATAGAATTTAACGGTTCCGTTCTGCATTAGTCGTCTGCCTTTTCGATTGCGTTGGCTTTGAGGCGTTGCCAATGCGAAGCATCGCGAGGGTTCGGCCTCGAATTCTCGAAATTGGGTAGATTACTGAACGTGCGCCTAGCAATTTCGAAGGCGTAGCGGCCCTGTCGTCCGGCCAAAATCGACGGCTTTACATAGACCTTGGATCAATATGCCGCAAGAGTTGTTTCAATTAGAGCGGCGCTGAAGTCGCCGTCAGATCGGGT
>JAJFHK010000505.1 GCA_021775655.1 Filomicrobium sp.
GCTCCGGAAGGCGCGAGCGCGCACCTGCGAGGCCGTCTCTGGCGCTATCGCTGCAGTGCTGAAATGCTTCTCAACTGAGGAATGCGCCAACTATCTCGCCAACGCCGGTTATGCGTCCGTTTAAGTTGAACAGGCTCTAGCAAAACTCAGCTCCTGAACAAGGAAAAACCCCGCAGCCTGAGCTGCGGGGTATTGTGTCAGCCGGTTGGGTCAACAGGCTGATACCCGTTCATCAACCCGACTTGCGGTCGGCATACGCAACACGCTGGAACGGCTGCACCGTCATCGACTTGGCGCCGATTTCACAAGTGAACTGCAACGCTCCGCCTTCCGAACTTTCGAAAACTCCGGTGCGGCCGGGCGCAACTGCAAACCGGACGCGGGAACCTGCTCCCTTGACGCTATCAAAGTCGCCAACCGGGGCGACCATCAAGGTCAACTCGCACTGACCGTCCTTGGCCATGAAGTAGCCGACGGCCTTCTCAGACCCAACTTGGAAGCTCTTGCCGCTCGCTGGCGACAGAACAACCTTGCCTGCGTCCTTGCTGGAAACTGGTAGGGCTGCGGCGCCCATAGCGATTGCAGTGATGGCTGCAAGTAATCCTGCACGCATGATCATCTCTCCTGTTTGGTGAGTGTGTTTTTTCATGACGACCGGCGGTCCGATCTTTGTCGGCTGCAGCCCGGCGTTGGAGGAAGAAATAGTCTCAATCGATTCAGCGAGGTAGCCCGCATGCTGCGGAGCAGCATTGCGTTTGCTGCAGCGCACATTCGCCGCGCGGCGTTACGCTTCACCCGGCTGGGAAAACGGTGCCTACCCGGGTGGGTAGGAGACAAATAGTGCAACCTGGGATGAACCCGATCACAGCACCACTGCCCCCGGATATCTTCAAAGGTCCGGGCAGGAGGAACGGCCGCACTCCCTCCAAAAGCTGACGCTCATTGGCCTGGACGCGAAGTCGCTGATTGCACTGGTGCGGTCCTCCGCTCAACCACACAAGCAGGCTTTCGAACAGCAGGTATAGGCAAATCCAGCTAACGCGAGCACACCTATCGAGATAGCGAGGCTTCCGCCAACGAATACCCGTTGCCGGCGAGTCATGGTCTGGCGGATGGCAAGCACGAGATCCATCACCATGAGCGCGGGGGCGGGCGCCTTGACGGGTTGGGCATCCTTCCAGGCTTCCGCGTCGACGAGCGCACCGCGCGACAGCAGCAGTGCGGAAGGGCGCCCTTTTGCCAGCCACTCAGTCGCACGATCCTGCCAGCGGGTCGCCTGTTTGAGCCAATCGTGATCGGTCTCAAGCACCTCGACTGGTTTGACGAGATCGCATCCAAGATCGAACAGGCCGTCGGGCGGCAAGATGTGGATCTCGCCCAGCTGCCGCGGGAGTTTCGCCGGGTTCACGAGGTCGACCATGACCGGTACCAGTCGCTTGTTCCGCGTCTTGACCTGATCCACAGCTCCCAATTCACGCAATCCGATCGGATAGAGGCCTCGCTAACGAGCCAGATCCCTGTGTCAGACAGTCGGATGAATTCGGCCAGCTCCGCCTGCCACTTCTGGCCAAATGGCAGATCGCGCTTATCGATAGTTATATCGAAGCCGTGCCCTTTGAGAGCTGCAATGATCGCATCGGCGGCGACCGCGTCGCGAGTACGAAATGAAAACCTTCAGCCGATCACTACCGGCCGCCTTGCCTGACGCACCCACTTCCCATGCCATTGGCCAACGTCTCCGAGGCTTGTCGCGATATACTTGAGGACTACCACATGTGCGGCTCGGCACTGAATCGAGCGTCCAGCTCTCAGCGTTGGCCACTCGGTGACCGAAAGGTCCGGAGCTGAAGAAGGCAGACATCGTCTGTGCCAAGCTGATCTCGTCTCCTCCTGGCCTTGAACCGAAATCAGAACTGTTTTGGCCGATGTCTCGAAGAGTTATGGCAGCGGACAACAATCACCGTCTCAAACCATCAACATCCACAAAAAAAGCGGAGCCTAAACAATCGGCTCCGCTCGCGCTTTTTACGTCGAACCACCGTTTGTCAGTCAAGGTTGGCCGACGCGCCTGACCCAAAGGCAAAGTGGAGCAGCGCGGATCTTGCTGCACTAGAGGTCGTTACCTATCGATTACTTGCGCCAAGAGACTAGGTGACAAAACTCTTCACCAACGCGAATTGGAGCTTGATTGCTGTCACCGCAGATTTTTAACGAAAGACTGATTTAGGTCCCAGCACAGCCGCCGTCGGCTCGTGGATCGGTTGCGCCCGCGATTAACCCATCTCGTCCGATAGCGACCATACCCGCGTGGCCCATCATGTCTTCATACGGGCCGACGATCTCGACATCGTGGCCCGCACTGCGCAGGGCGTCGATGAGGGCAGGATCGAAGCGGTTCTCGATCTTCAGGTTGGTTGAACTTGCCCCCCACGTGCGTCCCAGAAGCCAGCGCGGCGCAGTAACTGCCTCCTGCATGTCCTGACCGAAAAGAACGTGGCGACTGAAGATCGCTGCCTGCGTCTGCGGCTGTCCTTCGCCGCCCATCGTGCCGTAGGCCAGCGTCGTGCCGTTATTGCGCAAGGCCATCGCCGGGTTGAGCGTATGGAATGGCAGACGGCCGGGGGCCAATTCGTTGGGACCGGGAGTTAGGGTAAAACTTGCGCCCCGGTTTTGCCAAAGGACGCCGGTCTCTGGCACGATCACGCCGGAGCCAAATTCCCAGAAGATGCTCTGGATATAACTGACGACATTGCCGTCCTTGTCGGCGGCGCCCATCCAGATAGTGTCGCCGGGCACAGCGGGATGCGGCCAGGGCACGGCACGCGTCATGTCAATCGCCATGACCTCCTTGGCCACTGTTTCGTCATTTAGCCAATCTTGCCAGAGATCACCCATGTGGCTGGGGTCGCCGACATGTGCGTTGCGCAAAATGAAGGCGCGCTTGGTCGCCTCGACAAGACCGTGAACGTGTTCGAACGTTTCGGCGTCGGCGACGCCAAGCTGCTCGAAAATGCGCAGGATCAACAGCGATGCGATACCTTGAGTGGGCGGCGGCATGTTGTACAAGCGGCAGCACTGGAGTTCGGTCTGGGCAGGGGCTACCTCAATCGGGCGATAGCTTTCCAGATCAGTCAGTCGCAGCGGGCTGCCGACCTCTTCCAGGCCTTTGGCCAGGGTTCGTGCCAGGTCCCCGCGATAGAAATCATCAAGCCCAGTCTCGGCGAGATGAGCGAGCGTGGACGCGAGGGCTTTGTACTGCAGCACGTCGCCTTCTGCGGGAAGCCCCCCCGGCGCGAAGACATCGCCAAACCCTCCGACGTCCTTCAACTCGCCCCACTTCTCTTTGGTCAATGCCGACTGCGAGCGGGTAACGGGAACGCCGTTTCGAGCGTGGTGTACGGCATCTTCCAATAGGCGCGACAGGGGCAAGCGGCCGCCTGCTTCTCCAGCAATGCGCTTAGCTTCAGCCCAGCCTCCGATGGCGCCAGCGACGGTCAGTGCGGCGCGCGGCCCACGTGTGGGGATCGCGTCGTCACCTTGTTCGGCATAATAGTCGGGCATCGCCATTGCGGCGGCAGGGCCGCAGGCGCGAATGCCGACGGGCGGCTTACCGCCCCGTGACACGAGCCAGAACCCGTCACCGCCGATGGCGTTCATGTGCGGGTAGACGACGGCGATGGCCGCAGCCGAAGCAATCATTGCTTCGATGGCGTTGCCGCCATCGCGGAGGATGGATCCCCCAGCTTCAGCTGCTAAGTGGTGGGGCGCGGTCACCATGCCGCCCAGGCTCATGCGGGATCGGAGCATGCGAATTCTACTCACGTTGAATCAAGTTGCCACGGCTTTGAGCGCAATCGGCGGGCTGTTGCAAGATGCAAAATTGGTCGACGGCAGATCGTGCTCAAATTGTATACATTCTGGCGGAAGTGCAGGCGTGCTGTGCATGCACTTTTCCGCAATTCCCATTTATTTCAATTAGTTAACATTTGGCACACCAGTTGCGAAATGTGTGTGTGGCCGTGTCGACCGTCCGCGCGGCGTTCGACATAAAAAACAAAATCAGCAACTGAGGTTTCGAAATGAAAAGACGCAAGTTTCTGGCAACGGCAGGCCTTGCTACGGCAGGCGCTTCAGCGATGGTGGCTTCACCCGCAGTCGTGCGTGCACAAGAGTCGTTCGGCTTCAAGATGACAAATGCCTATCCACCGGGCGCACCCTTCTACACGGTTGGACCGGGTAGCCCTACGGACTTCTGCAAGAAGGTCGAGGCGATGTCAGGGGGACGGCTGAAGATCCAGCACTTTGCAGCCGGCGAACTCATCCCGGCACTCGAAGGTTTCGATGCCGTGCAGGCCGGCACGGTCGAGATGAACGCCGCCAACGCCTACTTTTGGGCAGGCAAGATCTTTGCTGCGCAGTATTTCACCACCGTGCCGTTCGGCCTCAATTTCCAGGGCGTAAACGCGTGGCTCTACCAAGGCGGCGGTCTCGAACTTTGGCACGAACTCTACAAACCACTTGGCCTGATCGCTTTCCCGATGGGCAATACAGGCCTTCAGATGACTGGCTGGTTCCGTAAGCCGATCGAGTCGATTGAAGACTTCAACGGTCTAAAGATGCGCATCCCCGGGCTTGCTGGAAAGGTTTACAAACAGATCGGCGTCGATGTGAAGCTGCTACCTGGCGGCGAAATCTTCCCCGCGTTGGAACGCGGCGTGATCGATGCCGCCGAGTTCGTCGGCCCGTTCCAGGATCGCCGCCTCGGACTGCAAAATGCGGCCAAGTATTACTACACCACTGGATGGCACGAACCTTCCAACGTCACCGAGCTTTTGATCAGCCTCAAAGCTTGGGAAAAACTGCCCGACGACTTGAAAGCGATCGTCAAGACGGCTGCGATGGCATGCAATCTGGAAAGCCATGCCTGGTCGGAAGCCAACAATGCTGACGCGCTGGAAGACCTCGTCAAGAACCATGGTGTAAAGGCGGGCGTGTTGCCCAAAGAGATCGTCGCAAAACTTCGTGAACTCACATTCGCGACACTCGAAGCTGAGGCCGCCAAGGACCCCCGCACCAAAAAAGTGCACGACGCGTTCATGGCTTTCCGGGCAAAACATCGCGCTTGGTCAGACATCAGCGAGAAGCCCTACCACGATGACTTGTCGTAAAGGGCTGGGTGCTCAAAAGAACGTGACTGCACGGTTCAGAACTTAACAGATTGGACTTGGCTCCTTGTCGCTCCAACCCTTGCAAAAAATTGTCGACCGGCTCGATTCGTTCGTCGAGCTGGTCGGCAGGCTGACGGCGTGGCTCGTTCTTGGGCTCGTCGTACTCGTCGCGGTCAACGTGCTGGCCCGCTATATGTTCAGCGCCGGGACCGTCGCCTTGCAGGAACTAGAATGGCACGTTCTTGCGGTCACCGCCCTGGTCGGCATGTCGTATGGAATTAACCGGGGCGATGAAGTTCGCGTCGACATGCTTTACGCGAACTACGGCCCAAGGACAAAAGCGGCTGTCGACTTTCTCGCAGCCTTATTGATGTTCCTCGTGGCGGTCTTCATCATCAAGGTATCAATCAACTACGTGGCACAGTCGTATGCCTACCAGGAAGGGTCCCCCGACCCTGGTGGTCTGCCCTACAGATATCTCCTCAAAGCACTAATCCCGCTCGGCTTCCTTCTTCTTGCGCTACAGGCAGTCGTTGAGATGGCAAAAGCTTTGCGCGCCTACGCGGCGGAATCGACTGCCGGTCAACAACCCCCAAAATCGTGATCCCAAATGGTCAATGAAATTCTAGCCGTCATGATGATCGGCGGATTCTTCATCCTCATCATCAC
>JAJFHK010000506.1 GCA_021775655.1 Filomicrobium sp.
CGAGGTTGAACGAATAAAAAAGCTGCCCCTGGTCCTGGTTGAGCCGCCCCATCATTGCTGATCTCCGTCAATGCCTGACCTGACAAGACGGAATCACTGTTCGCCTGCTATCTCAACCGACTTTTGCAACAAAATCGACCCAAGACGTAGGCGCCGCCAATATTTAGGGGCGGTCAATCCCAGAAACGGAACTCACAGATGGTTCAAGCCTATTGCTGTGAACCAGCCGCTTCAATGTCCGCAATGAAGGGCAAAGCGGTCAGACTCAGCGTTGTTCCACCGGTCGGAATTGACCCCAACACGTGATACGGACACACGCTCAAATTGGGCCAAGAGGCAGGTCGCCTAGCATCATCCTCTGCGCCGGACCGCACGGATCACGTAGCCTCCGGACCACTCGGTAGGGGCAAGTCACCCGCAACGAGCTTTTTGAGCAGCTTGCCAAGCAGCCGAAATAACCAGAACGCTAAGCAAGGCAATCATCAATCGGCTATGGAAGTCGCGTCTTCGCTGTCACGAAAGACATTTTTTGCAAAAGCAAGTAGGGCGACATCTGATCCTGGTCGCCCGACAATTTGTAATCCGACGGGCAGTCCGCCGATTTTCCCGATCGGCCCGCTGATGGCCGGGCTGCCTATGAGGTTCCACAGCCGCTGCGGCGCGCGCGATCCCGTTCCTTCACTACGAAGCGGAGCTATATCCGTTGTTGCTAACGTCACCGCGTAATCGTAGTCGTGAAGCGCATTCCAAACATCCGCGATCAGCTCTATTCGCAGATCGAGCGCAGCCTGATAGTCCTCCGCGTTGATTTCGCGCCCCCTTTCGAGCCAAGTTTTTAGCCTGCCGCTCATCTTGTCGGAGTATTTAAGGTAGTCGCCACCGTGATGTCGCCACATGTCAGCACTTAATAAGGTGGTTAGACAGCCCTCCTCGCGCGCTCCAATGTGATCGGGTAATGATACATGCGTGCAGTTGATGTCCGAAATCTTCCCGGCGAAAGAACTGACCATTTTCCACACGTCAAAACTGTAGGCATCTTTGAACCATGGGGCGACGAGCGCGACCCTTGCGCAGTCACTAGGTGGCCTGCCGACGACTTTTGATGGCTGGCATGCGACGACGGCCGCTTCGCTGTTGCATAGCGCGGTGAATGTTTTCCCGATCAAACTCATCTCGTTCGCAAAAATCACGGGATGATCTAGGATTTCGGCCAAAGGCATGGCGCCTTCCAGGGAAAATACTCCTTGGCTGGGCTTGTATCCAAACACTCCACAATATGCTGCAGGCCGGATACCAGAACCGATGGTCTGAGAGCCTATCGCAACATCGGCCATCCCTGCCGCGACGGCTGCTGCTGAGCCGCTCGACGAAGCCCCCGGCGTTCTGGCAATATCGATCGGGTGGGTTGTCGGAGCCATCCGGGCCATGGCGTATTCGGTCGACATGGTCGTCCCAAGGATGACACCGCCAGCGTCACGCAAGGCTCGTACGATGACAGCATCCTGCATGGGGCGCCTACCAGCGTGAACGTGGCTACCCCAACCACAGAGCCCACCGTCAACATCAAACACTTCCTTGATCCCGAAGCCGATACCGTAAAGTGGCCCGCGTTGATCGATTGGCATCAAGTCCGACTTTGCAGACTGAGTGCGCGCTTGTTCTGCCAGCACCTCGCAATAAGCTTGAACGACGCCGTTGCGTTCGGCGATGATATCGAGAATTCGAGCAATATGCTCGGCGCAGCTTTCGCCATTGTTCGTGTGAGCTTTCATCGTCGCCATCCTCATACTGTGGCAAGCTCATGGTTTTGGAGCCCATTGAAACTCTTCAATCGCCCTGTAACTGGTTGCCCGCCAATCCGAATGTCTTCGCGAGTTCTTCATCGAGGCTGTCGAAAACGTTCTTCTCAATTTTGCGAAATGAGTCTGAAGAGAAGTCGCGCGGATGATCCAACTCGATAAGGAAGTCGGATTTGATCCGCCCTGGACGGGCAGTCATGACGATGATTCGGTCAGCAAGAAACACCGCTTCCTGGACGGAATGCGTTATAAACAAAACAGTTTTTCGGCTCTCACTCCAAATTTTAAGGAGCTGTTGTTGCAGGAATCGACGCGTCAACGCATCTAGGGCGCCGAACGGCTCATCCATGAGGATAACAGACGGATTGGTTGCGAACGTTCTTGCAATTGCAGCGCGTTGCTTCATCCCGCCTGAAAGTTCGCGTGGCCGTTTGTCGGCAAAGTCCCTGAGACTGACGACGTCCAGAAAGCGCATGGCAATTTCTTTTCGCTCCGAAGAGCCGATGCCCTGGCTTTTCAAGCCGAACGCGACGTTGTCAAGCACCGTCAACCAGGGAAACAAAGCATAGTCCTGAAACACGACCCCGTGGTCGATACTCGGCCCGGCGACCGCTTCATTGCCGATGCTTGCCTGACCATCGCTCGGTGTCAGGAAGCCTGCGAGAATGTTCAGAAGCGTAGACTTGCCACAGCCAGACGGGCCGACAATAGCGACGAATTGGCCAGGCTCGATTTCAAGGTTGGTGGGAGCAAGCGCATTGACACTTGTGCCATCGTCGCTTCTGAACGTCATGCTAAGGTTGCTGACTTCGATCGATTTGCTGTGCGAGTTTTCGCGCATTACCCTGCTCCCCAATCGTATCGATTGCCGAGTAGCCGGAAAATGCTGTCAATCAGAACACCCAACACACCAATCGCTATCATACCGGCCAGCACGAGATCGGACCGCAATATCTCCATGCCGTCTGCTATCAGATAACCAAGCCCCGATTGCGCAGCAACCAATTCTGCGGCGATGATTGCTGCCCATCCTGTTCCGAATGCGATGCGGAGACCGACGATGATTGTGGGCATCGCGGCAGGCAGGATCACCCTCCAGAATAAGGTGGCTTCGTTGGTGCACCCAAGAACCTGTCCGGCGCGTATCAGCACGGGATCGACACTCTTCACGCCTGACACCGTGTTCAACACTATCGGGAAAAACGTCGCTATGAAAATGATGAAGATCTTGCCGGTCTCGCCAATGCCAAACCAAAGGATCGCCAATGGTATCCAGGCCAGCGGTGAAATCGGCCGGAACAACTCAATGACCGGATCCAGCAAACGTTCGACGGTCTTGGAACGCGCCATTACGAGTCCAAGTGGTACCGCAATGATTACCGAGAGGCCCCATGCGCTGACAACGCGGCTGAGGCTGGCGAGTGTGTGCTTGGCAAGTTCGCCGTTGGCAATCAATTCCCACAGCGTGGCAAGTGTGAGCAGCGGCGGTGGGAGTATAGCAACGTTGGCCTGACTGACCCAAACGGCGATCTGCCAAACGGTTGCAATAGCAATGAGCGCAAGCGCATACGGCACTGAATGCCTTAAGAAATGCATAGTGCCCCCTGAAACACACTGCCCACCGTTGTGAAGGTTTCGACCCTATTTCTAAGCTACGCCAGAACGGTGCAGGAGACTGCCCAATGGGGCGAGAATTCCTGCACCTGATTCGGTTGTCAACGTTACTTCGCTGACATGGCTTTCTTAGCGAAGCTGTCGTCGAACTTCGGATTGTCCTCTGGCTTCAGGATTTCTGCGTCTTTGAGAAATTTCGTATAGGCCTCAAGTGTCGATGCTTCAGGAACGATGTCCCGATTGTATACCGAGATCCTTTCGGTCAGCGCAAAACGTATGACGTCCTTACTGAAGCCGATCTGATCCGACCACATATCGATAGCTTTCTCCTGGTCGCTGAGGATGAGGTCGATGGATTTAACAATTGCTACCATGATGTCTTCGATCAACTCGGGCTTCGATGCGATGAAATCCTCACGCGCATACACCCCATTTCCGATGTAGTTGCCTTGCTTTATCGGCAAGATCTTCTCAGCCTTGATCAGCACCTTGGAATGACCTGCAGCCAGAGCATTCGATACGTGCGGATCCCAAGTGATGCCGGCATCGACGGACTTGTTCGCCAGCAAAGTTGGGACGTCCGATCCCTTCGTCTTAAAGAGCTCGACGTCATCGAGGGTCAACCCAGCATCCGCGAGTGCTTTGACGAGAAGCGGATACTGCTGCGAACCCTTACCGGGAAAGGCAATACGCTTGCCTTTCAGGTCGGCGACACTCGATACCGATGAATCGCTCGGAACGATGATCGCCGTCTGTTCGAGGATCGTGATAGCAAGGAGCTTGGCTGGCAGTCTTGCTGCAGCCACGATGGCCGGACCCATTCCAGCCGATGCAATCTGCAATTCACCTGCGGCGAGCGCCTGATTTTCTGGAGCACCATAAGAGAATTTTCGAAACACGATCTTCACATCGTGCTTCTTTTCTATCGGGTCCAGAAGCCCGGCAGCGCGCGCGATATAGATCGGCATAGTGGCCGGCTGAACTCCGAAATTGATTGTCTCAGTGGCATGAGCGCTTGTGCCAATTAACGCGAGCGCCAAAGCGCCCGTAATTCCTAGTGCCAACTTATGCATATCGAACTCCATTTGTTTGGTTCGGCTCTTGGCGAATGTGATAAGGCGTCTGCTTCCTGGACCTTCGTCGCGCCCCAGAAGCCTAGCAACGCAAAATCGTAACGTCACGTATCAATTTTTACATCGAAAGCCCAATCTTTAGGCGAAACATATCAGTCGGCGGTCTCGCAAGGGACCGGGTCGGAAAACAGAACCTGACTGATATCACGAGCGGCCGATCGTAATCTACCAACCAGAGATGTCGCCCTGGATTCGTTCAGTCGAGCTTCAGGACCGTGCAATGCGAGTCCGGCCATGACCGATTTATTGGCCCCAAGAATTGGAACGGCGACAGCAAGCAGACCGATCGAATCCTCCTGATTATTGATGGAGAATCGTTGTTTGCGAATGGCTACAAGCGCAGACCGAAGCGCTTCAGCATCCGTAATGGTGTTTCCATTCAATGGTGTGAGGCGGACAGAATTTAGGTAATGCTCCAGTTGGCCCGGCGTTCGGTGCGCCAACAGCAACTTGCCGATTGCTGTGCAATATGCTGGCACTCGGCTGCCTGCTTGCAACTGGACCCGAAGTGGCCAGTCGCATTCGACGCGATCGATGTACACCACTTCGTTTCCATCAAGGACACCGATGTTACAGGTCTCACGCACCTCACCAACAAGTCGTTCCAGAACCTCGTGAACCTGCCTATTGCTGGTCATCGTCGCCAAACCATTAACGGCGAGACGCCCGAAGCGCGTTCCCAGACGATACCGCTCCTTTCTAATGTCGCGGTGGACAAGCTGAAGCTCTTCAAGCTGGTTCAGCAGTCTGTACACTGTCTGGCGATTGAACCCAGTAATCAAAGCAAGGTCGACGGCACTCGTTGCATGCCCTGCGTCGGCAAGGGCTTCAAGGATTAGCACCGATTTTCCTATGGCACTTGATCTGATTGTGTCGTCGCGCACGACTGTCCCTTCCTGGATGGACGACCTGCGGCCTGCTTGGCTCCAACCGGATAGGCGCAAATTCCAGCAAGTCCTCGATGCGAAAAACAGGCCTTTCGTGTGATCGGTGTAAGTTGCCCGGCCATTGCTGTTGGCGTCAAGTCATGGGGGCTCAATACCAATTGAGGGGCGCTCGTCGGCACCGTAGTTCAGCAGGTGAACAACCGAGAAGTGTGCGTGGACACGTATGCTGAGGATGCAATTCGAGCATCAATTGAGCGTCGGGACAATCTTGGCGGTGTCCAGGCCTATTATTGAAAACTCTTTCACGGTCGGCTGCCTTTGCGATGGTGACGCCAGCAGCAACCGTCTTGGCATCCAGATGTGGTGCCTCAAGTGCGATCAAATCTACTGTCTGGGCGCAGCAAGCCGTGCTCCCCATAGATTTTGGTCACTGTCTCACACATAAGAAAATCCATGAGTTTATTGCCGAAAGCTCCGCCATCGCCAACCAGGGCGGCATGATAGGTGGTCAGATACGCAGCCGGTTCCATCAGCCCCTGCAAATCCACTTTCAGCAATTCGAACTTGTCGGGAAAGATCCGCGTGAAGCGCAAAGCAAGATGATGATAGATCACGCTGGCGTCGGCATCGCCCGAGGCGATGATTTGTGGAATCTCGCGGTGATGGATCAGCCTGCTTTTTGCAACGGTGTCGCTACGCAAATAATTATGGATATAGGTTTTATCCAGGCCAGAGCGCGCACCGATGGCCATCAGTGCGGCTTCATAAATGACAAACGACGCAGTCTCAGTGATAGGATTGGAAACAGCAAGGCGAACGCCGTCTTTCAACAAGTCTGCAGCCTCGACAATGTTGCACGGATTTTCTTTCGCAATCAGAATCGACAGGCCGTCGCTCCGCATATAGGGCATGCTTGGCCCAACGCGCCCTTCAGCGCTCAGCTTGTTCATTATGCTGTCGGGACTAATGAATACGTGCGGGCTGACCGAAAGGACAATATTGCCGCTGCATATCTTTCCCGAGGTAAGAGCGTCGATGATAATCCGCGGCGGCGTTGTGGCGTAGAACACGTCGTCTGCTTCGCCGTTGGCTGAAAGAAAAGCCCGAAGGGTTTCTTCAAGCGCCATATTGTGGTTGCCGTCGGAAAAAACTGCGAGTTGGGCCCGAAGCGGGTCGCCGTGCAGATCAAGCAGAATGTTCGACCCGTCAATTGTCAGATTGCCAGTATTTTCCAGCGCGCCCGCCGCACTCTCGTTCGGCCAAGTCAGAGGAATAGGTGATTTAGCGACCATGACACTTGTCCGGTAGGTCGCAGAGTGAATTCTCTGCGAATTTCGCATTCCGAGGTGTCAAACTCATGATGCTTCAAGCATCTGCCTAAGGCGTTGTGGATCGGTAATATGAATGTGTCGGTCCAAGAGCCTCACGAGATCCTGGTTCCTGAATCGTGATAGTGTCGAGGTGACGGTCTGACGCGTCGTACCAATAAGGTTGGCCAGATCGTTGTGCGTGAGTTCGATATTAAGACAGATTTCGGGTTTCGAATGCTGCGCTTTGCAAGGCATTGGCAGAGTCCCGGCTGCAAATCGGAGCAGCAGCCGGACGAGTCGGGTCTCAACATCATCAGCTGCCATTTCGACAACGGAACGACCAAGCGTGCGTACTCTAGCCGACAGAATGCCTATTGCCCGCATGGCGGATTGCGGATGCAGACGCAAGAAATTCTCGAATTTCGATTGCGTAAGAACAAGGACACTGGAGTTCACGTTGGCTTCTGCGAATATTTCTCGTTGAGTTCCTCTCACAGTTTCCGCGACGCCAAACAGTTCGCCAGGAAAGCTAAACCACAATATGATCTCCTTGCCGCCTGGCGAGAGCTGATAAAGCTTTACGCAACCGGCCAGGACTATGAAGACGTCCCTTGAGATATCGCCGGCGGAGAAGATGTGGGCGCGCTTCCTGCAAACAATTTTCCGAGCGCTTTTCATGAGCGCGGCGTGCTCGCCTTCAGACAGGCTTGAGAGGAAGTTGGCGTGCGCTGCCGACCATGCTTCTTCCATTCTTACTGCTCCTGAGCGGGAAGGATACTTTCTATTTCTAGGACTGTTGATCGCCAGATGTCGGCTGGCCGACACCGAACAACAAATGCTTATGATTTCATCTCGATGCACCAGGATTGTGCGGCGGCACCGTCCTCAAGACAACGAATAATAAGGTGGTCAGCCACGCATTGCTCTTCATCGAGGGGGCAGGGCCACTGATCACTACGGGAGGTGACTGTGACTGATATTTGGCAAGTCGCGCAATCTCGGGGGATCCTTGATATGTTGCGCGAAAATATTCGCATCAGCGGTCGTGACCCCAACAAGGTTATGATTGGCTGGGTTTTGGCGTGGTCCATCTTCTTTTTGATCCTGTGGGTTCTTCCGCGACCGGAGGGCTTGTCATCTGCGGGCATGGCGGTCCTGGCTGTCGTTGTGTGGGCGTCGATCATGTGGGTCTCAGAAGCCATGCCGCCCGGCATCACCGGTATATCAATCCCACTGCTGCTCATCCTTACCGAAGGCGTCCCGTGGGTGAAGGGAAAGCCTCCGCTGGACGTGGTCTTTGGAGGTTTCACACGCCACGTCGTTTGGCTATGTCTTTTTGCCTTCCTGATCGGCGCCGTGATGCAGCTCTTGAAACTTGACCGGCGCATCGCGCTCTCCGTGCTGGACCGAATAAAAGCCTCCAATGTCGGTCGGGTGATCTGGGGCATGTTCTTCGTCAACATCATCCTAGCCTTTCTCATTCCCGCCGCGAACGCACGGGCGGCAACTCTCTTGCCCGTCGTCAAGGGCATCACCGCCCTTGTCGGAGAAACCAAGGAAGCATTGGAGGCGCGTAAGGCGATCATTATCCAGTCGCTCGTGTACGGCACCATGATCTGCGGCGTCTTCATAATGACGGCACACCTACCAAACCTGATCATGGTCGACATCATGGGGCGTGATAATGCCTACCCAATCAACTACCTTCAGTGGGCGTTGCTCCAGTTCCCCTATCTGGGCATGTTCCTCATCACGCAGTGGTGGGTGCGCTACTACTTCAGGACCGGTGGCGTCACGATAGCCGGCGGTCATCAGAAAATTCAGACCATGCACAAGGAACTGGGGCCTATGACCCCAGCCGAGTGGACGCTGCTCGCGTTGTTCGCTTTTGTCTCGCTCCTCTTCATGATGGGCAAGGGCAGCCCGATCTATGAATTGCACAAGTACCAACTCGGTATCATCGGACTTATCGGCATGGTCATGCTGTTTACGCCGGGCCTGTTCCCATTCACTTGGAAGCAGGTGCAGGACCGCACCATCTGGGGCACTTTCCTCTTGCTTGGCGGTGCCATCACGATGACGGCAGCGATGGCCAAATCCGGACTTGCTGCCTATCTGGCTGACGGAATTCATCACTTTGTAACCGGCATGCCATGGTGGCAGGCAGTTCTGGCACTCATGGTCGGCACACACTTCATCCGCGTCGGCATGTTATCGAACGTGGCGGCAATCGCGATGCTTGCTCCGATTACGTTCGAGCTCGGCAAGCAGCTTGGATTCCATCCAGCGGCCTTCATGTTGCTGGTCTGCGATACCGATACATTCGCCTACCTTCTACCGACGCAGATAACGGCGGCGGTAATCGCCTACGGTTCGGATGAGTTCACCATGACCGATTATTTCAGGGTCGGCTGGGTCGCGGTGATCATTGCAATCCTCTACGGCCTGTTGGTGATGGCACCTTGGTACGCGTTTCTCGGCATCCCTGTGTGGGATCCCACAGCGCCGTGGCCGTTCAAATAACACGCGATCTGAAAGTGCGCGGGCAGCAACTTATGCTGTTCGGCACTTTCAATAACCTTCAGCCGGTCAATACACGGTGTTCCGTGAGCCATGACCGATAGTATCCAACTAAGAATTCGGTGATTTCGAATGCAAGACGAAGCAACGGGTAACGGTTGGTTCCGCCCGCCGATGAGCGAGAAAGAACTCAAGGAAAAGCTGGGCGACTATGTTGCGCCCAAGGGCCTCTACCAAAAAACCAAGGCCATGCCTTTTCTCGGCAGCGTCAGGTGCGATACGACGCAACTTGTGGCCGGCGAGTGGACGGAGATCGTGCTTGACTACGAAGTCGGTGCATCGGGAATTGCCGATGGTGCCTGGATCAAGGCAACCTTCAAGTTCTATTCTGATTGGGCACTTTTCCAGACTTCCGACCCCGCCGGGGCCAATTACGTTTCGGCCGAATATCAGGCCGGCTCATGCGTCGAAGGCCAAGTTCCCGCAACCGTGCAGTCACTCAAAGTCCGGTTCGATCAGAAGGGTCACGAACGCCCGTTCCAAAAAGCCATTATCGTCGACACGGTCGATGGCTATCTCAAGCCCGGCGATCACATCATCATCCGTTTCGGCGATCGGCGGGGCGGCGGTCCAGGGACTCGCGTTCAGACTTTTGTCGAGAAAGGGTTCAAGTTCCGCTGTTATATCGACCCCCTGGGTACTTCGCGGTTCTGCGACATTCCGGGCGATGTCGTGATCGACATCGTTCCAGGTCCGGCCCAAAAACTCGTCATGGCCGGAACACGGATGCTTCGACCGGGCGAACCTGCCAATCTAGGGGTGCGGGCTGAAGATGCATGGGGCAATACTTGCATTGACGAAAATGCCAAAGTCAAAGTCGTCGCCAGCCAAGGCGGCAAAGAAGTCTTCGAGAAGACTGTTGCGCCAAATGCGAAGGGCTGGTGCTTTGCAGGCATTGACGGCATCCCGACCAAAGCTAGCGGGGAACTTGTGATTACGGCGACAATGGAAGGTCGCCCTGAGGTTGCGCCCGCGACATTCTATCTAACGGTAGATGAGAAATGCCCAGCCCCGCGCCTGCTCTATGGGGATCTGCACGTTCATTCCGACAACACCGTAGGCATCAACGATACAACCTACAATCTCAGTTATGGACGCGATATCGCGCGGCTCGATTATCTCGGTTACACGGCGAACGACTTCCAGATCACCAAGGCCAACTGGGATAGTGACGTCGAACTTATCAACTCGATCAACAAGGATGGCGAGTTCGTCTGCTATCCGGGGACCGAGTGGTGCGGCAACTCGTGTGCAGGCGGTGACCATAACGTCGTCTTCCTTCACGGCAAGACGCCGGAATTTCCATTCGACGCCACGGGCAATATCGCGCGATCCTTCGAATGGAACGAGGATATGCAGGCAGACACGATCATGCCGGGCGCATGGCCGTTGGAAGAACTCTGGGCGACCTATATTCACGACCCGGAAGGACATCTCATCATGCCCCATGTCGGCGGGCGGCGTTGCATCATGGACTGGTATCATCCAGTGATGGACCGGCTCGTGGAAATCGGCTCGGCCTGGGGGCATTTCCCATGGCTGTATCAAGACGTCGCAGCGCGTGGCTATAAGCTCGGTGTGTCCATGAACGGGGATGAACATCGCGGTCGCTGTGGCGGTGGCGTGCCCGGCACAGCGGTGTTCGGCACCAAGGGTGGCGTCACGGGACTGGTCAGCGACAAGCTCGACCGCAAGACTGTCGGCGAAGCGCTGCGCGCGCGCCGCACGTTCGCCACCACGGGTGAGCGCCTCGTCGCGATGTCGTGGTGCGGCGATCATCTGATGGGCGATGAATTCAAGCACAAGGGGAAAGCGAAGATCGACTACCGATTCATTGGCGATCAGGGCTGGGATGAAATCGCGCTGTTCGATCACACAGGGATCGTCGCCTCCAGAAATCTTCAAAAGGAAGCCGGCTATTCGGACAGCCGCATCCGCGTGCGCTTCGGCGGAGCGCGTATCCGCGACCGCTACCGCTGGGCCGACT
>JAJFHK010000507.1 GCA_021775655.1 Filomicrobium sp.
CGCGACCCACGCCGCGTACTCGCCCTTCTCGTTGACTTGACATATTTGAACCGGCACCCAGAAATCCAATCCCGCCAACTATGCCGCTAATGACCCGGCTAGGATCAATTTTCAGCCCTGTCGATCCTGCTGCAACATCAAAGGCGATCTGGAGGGTCACAACCATCAATGCCGCTGTGCCGGCCGCCACAATAATGTAGGCACGTGCGCCAAGTGGTTTCGATTTAAGTTCTCGGTCAAGCCCAATGATGAGTCCACAAAACGCAGCAGCGCCAACCCGGGCACTAAAGTCGATAAAATCGGGCTCCATCAACGTGAAGTTCTCCTGTCTGATCAGTCAGCATGATGTTGGCCGACAAGGGACGGTTGGACGACTCAGTTGACAGAAAGCATCCGACGACCCGTTGGCGATCGTCATCAGCGCAAGGGACCGCAAGGTTTAGGTATATAAACGAGGCGTCTAACAGGTGCTCGCACCGTTAGTTAGTTCTTATCCGGCGTGTTCGTTTTCCGCTCCTGGACGCGCTGATATGCGCGCTCAAACGAAGTCGAGAGTTGACTCCACGCTTTGCTGAAACCCTCGCCAACATCTTTGGCGCCCTTTTTCCATTGCTCAGACGTCTTCTCGTCTGTCGCGTAGTCCCTAAAATCATTGTACGCGCCGGAGAATCGCGACTTGGCGCCTTCCCAGGCCTCAGCCGCCTTTCCGGATATATCCGACGATGAGGATTCGGCAATTTTGAACTCATCATACTCTTTTTTGAGAACCGCATACCGTCGTTCTAGTTCTGATGTAATGACGGCGTCCTCGGCTTGATGCTCGTTCTTAAGTTTCAGTATTGCTGCACCTAGTTCCGCAATCGCCCGTTCCAATTGGAGCATGTGATCTTCTTGTTGCATGTCCCTGGACTTCTCGGAGGTCGTAACCATGTCTCGTCACCTCGGTAGCTCTAATTTCAGAAGATTCGTGTTGAACCGGTAACGCGGCCACCGCGAAAACGTTCCATTACTGGCTGATGGTTGATCTAACGGTTTCGTATCGGAAAATCGCACCCCGGAATTCGCATGAGCAGCGAAGTGCAAACGCCAAGGAGGCTTGAATTGCCACGGCGTGCACTCGGAGTCTCAGTATTCAAAGGAACGCCGGACCCAGTCGTGCGTTAACAAGCACGGATACTGGAAAAGGAATACGCGGTGCCTGAGAAATTAGCTGACGGAATGCTCGTCGTGGTGGCTACGGGAGCCGAAGCGCGCATGTTTCAGTGGTCGCAATCGGGTGGCGGCTCTTTGAAACACATTGGAGCACTCGAACCGCAGAATTTGAACGACGACGGACCATCCGGTATGCGGCCACCGGAATCATCGCGACAGTCCACCGACGAAGCGACATTTGTGAAGCAGCTTGCCAACCACCTCTATTCGCAAGCCTCCAAAGGAAGCTTCCAACACCTCGCACTGATCGCCGATCCGAAGACCCTCGGAGAGATCAGGCCGCAGCTGCATAAGGAAGTCGTAGACCGTCTCGAGCTCGAAATTTCCAAAACACTGATCAATTCGGAAACAAACGATATCGTCCGCGCATTGCTCGATCATGCTGAATAGCCCTGACCGACGCCAAGTCGCGATCTTTCCGGCGATCCATCGCAAGGGTCCCCACCGAGATATTATGGCGCCAAGTCCTCGCATTTTTTGACAGAAAGACACGGGATGTCCCAATCTGATTCAAGCGACACGAAAGTTCTATCCGACATCATCGACCAACTTGAAAATGACACCAGCGGCAAAGAAGTTTCTGTTGGGAACGTTGTCGAGGCGTTCGATGACCGCAGTTTAGGAGCACTGTGCACGGTGATCGGCCTCATCGCAGCCACGCCTATAATCGGGGCTATTCCCGGCGTATCGGTCATCTCGGGCGTCCTCATATTTCTCATTGCTGGACAGTTCGTGTTGGGGCGCACAAGTCCGTGGCTTCCACCATCCCTGACAAAGCGATCTATCTCCAGAGACGAGCTCATAAAGGGCACCGAATCCGCTCGCCCGTATGCAAATTGGCTCGATCAGTACGTCAAGCCGAGAATTCAGTGGCTCGTCGGCGGCATCGTGCAAAGGAGGGTGATCGCTACGGGCATGTGCATCCTTGCGCTGACTATGATCCCATTAGCTCTCGTACCGTGGGGTGTCCTGCCACCGGCAACAGCCATCGTGGCATTCGGTGTCGCAATGATTGGGCGCGATGGGTTCTTCGCAGCGCTAGGTTATATTCTTAGCGCCTTCACACTCGCTATATTGATCTATTTTTGGGGAACGATTGGTTCTGCGGTAACATGGCTTCTGGGCGGCTGATTCAATTCGAATTGTGCTCTGAGTTTGGGGGAACCGCCAAGCAATTTTCAGCAAATTCATCTTCTTTGAAAAATCGAACGGCACGAAATTTTCCAGGTAGCGGAACTAAATTCAATTCAACGACTTTTCCAATTGCATGCGCTTCCGCAGTTTCAAGAAATAAAAAGGAGATCCGGACCGATGCTCAGCACCGTGCTTCTGATCGTTTTGATATTGCTCCTCGTCGGCGCGGCACCGACGTGGCCCCACAGCCGCAACTGGGGTTATGGACCATCCGGTTTGCTTGGGACGCTACTGGTCATCGTGCTCATCCTCGCCGTTCTGGGCAGGGTTTGACACTGCCTTTCAAGTCCTCACCCCCCAAATTCGCACCCCTCAGAATTGGATGAACTCAAAATGGCCAACCCATCATCTCCATCTGTCCCTCAAGCCGACGTTGAAGTAATCACCATGACTGCAGATCAGCCAGCCTACGTGGATTGGTCAGCGGTCTTTGCTGGAACAGCCATCGCTTCTGCGATGTCTATGCTCCTATACGGCTTCGGCGCGTCTGTTGGGCTATACGTCGCGCAACCGTGGTCACACAGCGCAACAACGACAGCTGGCATTTCGCTCGCAGTTCTAATCTTCGCGGCACTTTCCTACATCTACTCGCTCGCGCTCGGATCCTATTTTGCCGGCAGAATGCGCCCGCGCCACACCATTGACCCGGATGAAGCCCAGTTCCGGGATGGTGCAAATGGCTTTGTCGTTTGGGCGATTTCCTTGATCGTTGGCGCGTTGATTGTCAGCAACCTTTTGGTTGGAGCAGGCGATCGCGCCGCGACCGCAGGATATCGTACTGCTGTGGGAGTCTCTTCAGCAGTCGCCCCGTTTGCTGAAGCTGCCGTCGACAACATGTTGCGGGCACCAGTCACCAACCAAAATAAGTCTTTGGAACCGGCCGAAGTTCAGCCAAATACGCCATCGACGGCAACGACATCAGAGAGTTCGTCAGCACCACCGCAGGCTGAACCGTCGGACGAGCCGCCGGCGAATGACCTTCCAAAGGAGCCAACAGCCCCTGCTAGCGCGAATGGGGATTCCGGAGATCTGGACTACTCGATCAGCGATCAGCAACGCGAGCAGATCGGACGCATCGTTGCGCGTAGCTTGAACGAGGGCGAAATTTCGAAGGCTGACAAGCAATTCCTTGCCGCCATTCTCGAATCGGAATTTGGCTACACCCCTGAACGCGCGATGATAACCGTGAACCAGAAAACCGATCAGGCAATCAAGGAGACGAAAGAATTTCTCGAAGAAGCCAAAGCGAACGCTGCCTTCGCGGGATTCTGGACAACAGTCATTGTGCTTCTTTCAGGCATGGCAAGCTGGTGGGCGGCAACGCTTGGTGGAACCCACCGTAATGAGGCTGCGCTGATCCACGAAAACTAGATCTACACTTGATATCGAACCCCGAGACAAAATCACAATCTAGAAAGGCACTTGCAATGTTACCCGGACTTATCGCATGGCTACTCGGCGTCCCTCTTATCGTGATCGTCCTC
>JAJFHK010000508.1 GCA_021775655.1 Filomicrobium sp.
GGCTCGAAGCTGCGCTGTTCATCTCCGACGATCCCCTTGATGTTTCCCGCGTCTGGGCCATAGACCAACTGGGCGTGGAGATTGCCGCGGCTAACCGGTTGCGCCTACTTGCCGGCCGTCCAGGCACGGACATGCCCGACAAAGGCGCCAGTGTCTGTTCGTGTTTTGAAGTATGCACCACTGAAATCTCTGCGGCCATAACGGAGAAGGGTTGCACGGATGTTGCTCAAGTCGGGAATTGCGTCAGGGCAGGAACGAATTGCGGCTCATGCCGTGCCGAAATTGCTAGGATAATCGATGACCAAACCGTCTCGAAAGCCAGTTGAGGCCGCGCCGCCACGTCTTAGCGCCATGGCAAAATTACCAGTCTTTTTCAATCTCGAAGGTAAGCGCGCGGTGATGGCGGGCGGCACTCCGGCGGCGGCATGGAAGGTCGAATTGCTTGCTGCTTGTGGCGCGCATGTAGAGATTTATGCCGACCAAATTTCCAATGAGATGTCAGGGTTGTTGGCGCGTGGAGCAGCCGCAGGTTCCTTGAAACATCATCGCCGGACCTGGTCCGCTGATATTTTTCCGGGTGCAGTTCTCGCGCTTGCTGACGCGGAAACTGATGCGGAGGCTCTAGCATTTTTCTCCACCGCAGTTGCAGCTGGAGTTCCCGTCAACGTCATCGACAAACCGGTGTACTGCCAGTTCCAGTTCGGCTCCATTGTTAACCGGTCGCCAGTGGTCATTGGCATTTCCACCGATGGCGCCGCGCCAGTCCTCGCGCAGGCAATCCGCCGTCGCATTGAAACATTATTACCGCCTTGGGTTGCTGCCTGGGGCAAGCTAGCCAAGGAACTTCGCAATGTCGTAACGGAGCGCCTATCGCCGGGACCGCAACGGCGATTGTTTTGGGAGACCTTTTCAGAACGTGCTTTCGGCAACGCACCGAAAATTACAGATGCTGCAACCGCACTGCAGCTCATCGATGAGGTGGCTTGCGGTGTCGCGGCTACGAAAGGGCGTATCACGCTCGTCGGAGCCGGGCCCGGCGATCCCGAACTTCTGACGCTCAAAGCCATCCGCGCGCTACAATCCGCCGACGTCATTCTCTTTGACGACCTCGTCTCAGACGAGGTTCTCGAACTTGCCCGCCGCGAAGCCAAACGCATGCTGGTCGGCAAACGTGGCGGACGTGAGAGTTGCCGGCAAGACGACATCAACGAACTCATGATCAAGCTTGCTAAGCAGGGCAAACACGTCGTGCGGCTGAAGTCGGGCGACCCGATGATCTTCGGTCGTGCCGGCGAAGAGATCGAACGTCTCGAGCGTGAGAGCATTTCGGTTAGCGTCGTGCCGGGTATTTCAGCGGCGGTCGCCATGGCATCCGAGTTAGGCCTCTCGCTAACACACCGCGACTGCGCGCATTCGGTACGTTTCGTCACCGGTCATTCGCGTGCCGGCAAACTGCCTGATGACCTCGACTGGAAGGGCCTAGCCGATCCCGACACGACGCTCGTCTTTTACATGGGCGGACGTACCACCCCGCAAATCGCCAAACGCCTCATCGCCGAAGGTTTGCAGTCCACGACTCCGGTTGTCATTGCGACAGCCATTTCCCGTCCGAATGGCCATCTGCAATTCGTGACACTTTCCGAGGCGGCGCAGGGGGCCACTGTTGTTAATTCCGGAGAACCGGTCTTGGTTGGTATCGGTGCAGCCTTCGCCGGCCGAATTCCAAAGGTGTCCTCACCGGCCCATATCCCAATGACTGTCCAAGCCGGATGATTTTTTTCAATTTTCCCAATGGCAATTGGTCAATGTTATCAGCCCGTTGCAGGGATCGCATCACATGCTGATCCCGCGCGCCGCCCTTCCTACACAGCATCAACGCAACTGCTGGCAGCCCGCGATGGAGGAGGTTGGAGGTAAAACCTCAAACCCGAACCGTGACGCGCCGGATGCTGTGTGGGCATCCGAAGGCGCAATGAAAATGGCGGCCCATGCCGGATTTGAACCGGCGATCTCCCACTAGACAGGCGGGCGTCCACTCCAGACTGGACCCATGGGCCATTTTGGTGCCGAGTGATGGTTTCGAGCCACCGACCTCCGGGGTTTCAATCCGGCGCTCTCCAGCTGAGCTACCTCGGCATGTCTTGTTGGAAGCGGCGAAGATCAAAAGCGCAAAGCGTTCCAATCCACCTGTTGTCAGGATTGGTCACGTTAGTGCGCATCACCGCGCTGCCACGATTGTTTGCGCGGACGGAAGCTGACTGGCAGCGTCACAATGTGAGGAACTTGATCTCGTCTAGGTCAGCACCCTCCGCGCATCAACAATACTTCGCACACCAACAATCGTTGGTGGCGGTGATATCTATCGATACTGCGGAGCAGAAGAACATCGTTCTCCCTCGGGTTGCGAACTGGCGCAGCGAGCGCTGCGTCGGAGGCTTCATATGCGATAGGTATCGCCAAAGTTCAAGTGATGATTTGATGGCGTAGAGAATAGTGTTCGAAGCGCTGTCAAATCCAGCATGCATCACACGAAGTTCGATTGGATCCTACCAAAACCACGCGACCCACTATCTTCAGTCCAGTGCCACCTAGTGACCACTTATCAAGTGTTGACGTTCCGAATAGGCGCCTCATCCAAAAGCGAAACGATCACGAAT
>JAJFHK010000509.1 GCA_021775655.1 Filomicrobium sp.
GAAGGCCGCGACAACCCCGATAGGTTCCTTGAGCGTCAGCTGACGCATGCCCGGCTGCCGTTGAGGGAGCAGACGGCCGTTGATGCGCGTGGCTTCCTCACCGCACCATTCGAAGGTTTCGATGGTGCGCTCCAGTTCTCCCTTGGACTCGGCAAGCGGCTTGCCCTGCTCCAGAGTCATAACGATTGCGAGTTGGTCTATTCTCTCACGGATGATCCGGGCAGCGCGCTTGAGGATTTCGCCCCGCTCCCAGGCCGAAGTCTTTTTCCACACCTTGAACGCTACCTCTGCCGCGCTTAGAGCACGCGCCAGATCGGCAGGCGTCGCGAGTGGCAGTTTGCCAATCACTGCTTCTGTCGCAGGATTGATGACATCGGACGTGGCTCTACCCTCACCGCTTAGCCATTCGCCGTCGATGTAAAGTCCAAGCTGTTCTTCGTACACAAAACCCTCCTTCGAACACACTATACCGGCGCCGCCCATACGGCACGATCGCGATGGCTGTTTTCTCAGTGGTCCGGACCACCGAGCCGTGGACAGCGAACGCCAAATTCACTTTGCGAAACCCGACGAGGCGCTGGTCAACTCATTGCAGCGGATACGCTGGAAAACTCGTCCTCAAGGCCGGCTGCAACAGTGAACCTGGGGTAAAAATTGAGATCATCGCGCATTCGGCTGAGGTCAAGGCGCCCCGCACTGTTGCCTTGTCCATCGAACGTCACGTTGCCTGCTCCCGGTGCTGCGTGCCGCACTTCTGCGTGGAAGCCGCGAAGGCTCAGATGATTCTCCTCCGGACCGGCCACGTTGTAGAGGTGATATCGCGGAGCCGGACAAAGAATGGCAGCGATTGTCGCCTCGACTGCGTCTGGCAGATACGTCAAATGACAGACCTCGTCTCCGCTGGCATGGGAGAGCGTCACATCCCTGCCTGTCGCCGTCGACTTGATAACGGCGCGCGCTTTGGCCATGCCATTTCCGTGCACCAAGCCTGGGCCAAAGACACCGGAATAGCGCAGTGCGATAAATTGCAGGCCATAGAGGTCGGAATATTTACAGCCGAGAATTTCTCCGAAACGTTTCGTTTCCCCGTAAAGCGAGCATTGGGCGCTCGGAGGATCATCCTCCCTCAGCACGTCGATACGCTTTCCGTAGGCGGCCACGCTGCTGCCAAACACAACCCGCCTTACGCCGTTCTTGCGCGCCGCTTCCAATATGTTGACCGTGCCGTCTACATTCGTTTTTACAGCCGCGGCTGGGTCGACTTCACAGTCCGCTTGAAGTCGTGCGGCCAAATGTACGATGACGTCCGGCCGCACTGACGATACAGCGTTGTTGACATGTTCCCGGTTCGCAATGTCGCCCTGAATGCTCTTACAATCGGGGGCTTCAACCTTCGCGCCTCTTGAGAAAGTGCTGATCTGAACATTCGAGGATCGTAGGGTGTCCTGTGTTGCTCGACCGATCAGGCCAGTTGCCCCAAATATTAGAACCGAATTTAGCTCCTTCACTGAGCATCCTCCTTTATTGCCGAGCTTGACCAACCGTGCATTCTCCACTGCCCCGCCGGACAGCTGCGGGAGACAAGGACTGGCTGATTGAAGATTTGCTGGATGTTTCGGGGAACGCTGCTGGCTGCGAACCAGGACAAGGTGCCGAATGAATTGGGGTGGTCACTTTCCCCGCACCTTGCATACATTTCCCCATTCCTTCGATAAATGCTCCCGCAGCACTGCGATCAAACTGTCTGTCAACTTGGACTGGGCCTGATGCATCGAAAACATCAAGCTGAGGTCATAATTGATTGTTGGCTCGAACCGACGCGAAACGATCCCGTGATGACGGAACCCCGATGCTGTAAAAGGATCGACAATGGCAAGCCCCATCTTTCTGGCGACCATCGAGCAAATCGTTGAGGCAAACGTCGTCTCCAATACCCTGAACGGAGTCACCGCCGCTTCTTCCAAGATCCTGTTTATGACCGGCTGAATATCACTATCGAGAGGAAGAGATAGAAGCGGTTGGTCATGTAAATCTTTAGCCCTGACCACCCGCTTTTTCGCATAAGAATGATTGGCATGCATCACGCATACCGCCTCGACCGACGTGAGCGGCTCGAAGTGCAAGCCAACCAGTTCAGGAGCACGGACCGTAATACCGAGATCACAGTGCTGCATTTGCATGAGATTGCTGACTTCGGGCGATGACGTGGTATGGAGATTGATTGCAACTCCAGGCCACAACGACTGGAACTGGGCAATAACTGGTGGCAGAAGAAATTGACAGATGGCGTATGTCGTCGTCATCCGCAAAACGCTGCCACGCTTTTGCGCCAGCTCTTCCGCGACTCGGGCGACCCGACCCAGTCCTCTGAAGCTACGCTCCACTTCCTGCATTAGAAGTGAGGCATCCGTAGTCGGCGTTATCTTCGTGCCCTGACGGTTGAACAGCCGCAGCCCGATCATTTCCTCAAAATCTTTGATCAGCCGACTTACAGCAGGCTGGGAAATGCCCATTCTCTCACCGGCCGCGGTCATGCTACCGGTGTCGAACACCGCTCGAAATGCTTCGATCTGCCGATGGTTGAGGCGGGATGGCATCGGCGGTTTTTCCCATCTTTCGGACTGCCTGCTGGAATCAGCAGCATTGCCCGTTTGCATTCGAACAGGACGCATTTTGTCGACCGTAATCCAGCGTCCCTCAACCGATCGAGCACACACCATCCCAAAATGACTACAGTTTCAACACAAGGTTGCACAGCGGCGTCGAGCAACAGATTAAGATTTTGCCGGGCTCAGGCGCTTCAAGCGGATCCTGAAAGTATTCCACTTCGCCGGATAGAAGTTCGCACTTACACGTGCTGCACACTCCGTTCCGGCAGTTGTAATTGGGATTGATCCCAGCCTGCTCGGCAAGTTCCAACAGTGATTCCGCAGAACCGTTCCAAGTGACCACCTTGCCGGATAGCGCAAATTCCACCCGTGGACCATCACCCTCACGCGCTGGTGAAGGCACTGCTGTAAGCGTTGCGAACGATTCTGATTCCAGCGTGATAGCTGGACCAAAGAACTCATATGCGATGAGGTTTTTATCAACTCCTAACGCACAAAGCTTTTGATACATCGCGCTCATGAACGGTATAGGTCCGCATAGATAAACGTCATGTGCACCAGAGGCTGTAATTGTCTCAAGCACCTCTTTTGTCACGAAGCCTTCGCCATCGAACTGGCGCTGCATCACGTCGTCGGAACTCGGCGTGCGGTAGAAATACAGCCGCTTGAATCGGCCACCGCTCCGCCCGCACAGGGACTCAACCTCCGACCGCAATGCGTGCGAGGCTCCGTTCTCGCAAGCGTGAACGAACCAACCTCGCCGGTCAGTGAGGACCAGAGAGTGAAGCATAGACACCATGGGTGTCAGCCCCACCCCGCCGCTAAGTAGAAGAACCGGTCGGTCAGAGGTATCGTCCAGAATAAAGTCACCCCTCGGGGCTGCTATGTCGAGACAGTCACCGACCCACACTTTGTCATGCAGATAGTTGGACCCCAACCCGGCCGGCAGATCCATTCGTCCCGGTGGGGCGGCCTCTCGTTTCACTGTTATCCGATAATA
>JAJFHK010000510.1 GCA_021775655.1 Filomicrobium sp.
AGGCGACGATATCCTCAACCTGGTCAGCGCTAAGGACCGTTTTGCCCTTGAATTTCTTAGCAACACGGTTGAGGCCCGAATCCCGGTAAAATGCCGGCATCATCGACTCGGGGTTCAAGGCTTCCTTTGCGTTGATCACGATGGCCCGCAATTGTGCCTCGTTCCAACGTTCGGCCACGCCCTCAAGCGATGGGCCAATTTCACCGTGAAACTGCTGATCTTTCGTCATGTCCGGGTTCACATGACAGCCAAGGCAGTTCCCGAGCTTACGGTTTGCAAACCATTCGCGGCCCTTGACGGCACTACCGGGCTTGCCGGTCAGAGACGCCTTAACTTCGCCATCAGTCATCTTGACATCCGACGGGGCAACCGGGCCTGCTACCGCCCCAAAGGTCATTGCCGCAATGGCCAAACCGCCGGCTGCGATAGCACATAGCACGCGCTTCATGTGCGCCCTCCCTTATGTTTTATATCCTTCTTAGAGTGCGACATTAGCGCACCGCTTGGCATCATACAACTTCCAATTCGCATTCTTGAATGCGTGTGACGAAGGTTTTCGTCAAGGTGCTCGAAGCGCGCAGAACTCTATGCTCGATCTAATCATGTATGATGAGGAGTGTGCGACACAGTGTACCTGGTACCGGATTACCCAGTTGGTATTCACGGTTGCCATAGAAACGCATGCGTTTCTGCATATATCTTGCTATGATGATTTGTTGGCTTCAACTGGAATGTCCATGCGCTTGCTCTTTGCAATACTGCTGACGTCGCTTGCCACAACGGCCGCCCTGCCGACGATGCAGGTTCGGGCGAACTCTGTCGAAGCGACCCAACTCGTAATGATGGAAGAGGACGGCTGCCCTTGGTGCAACCGGTGGATGGAAGAGATAGGCGACTCGTATCACAACACGACTGAAGGCCAGACGGCGCCACTGCGCCGAGTTGATGTTCACGGCCCGATTCCTAGTGACCTCAGATTCTTGAAGCCTGCCTACTTTACGCCGACGTTCATTCTCGTGAGCGGCGGCCGGGAAGTCGGTCGGATCAAGGGATATCCGGGAGAGGATTTCTTCTGGCCGCTACTTGCGGAGCTGTTAAACAAGCTGGAACCTGCTGGCCAAGTAGAGGCCCAGGCCGCACGATGACCGAAAGAATGACCGCCATGCTCGACCCTGCAATTTTCGACGATGAATCAGAAATTGACCAAATGGCTGAGAACGCCAAACTCGCAACCGACTTCCTCAAAGCGCTGGCGCATGAAGCTCGCCTGATGATCCTGTGCTATCTGGCGAGCGGCGAAAAATCGGTGAAGGAACTCGAAGACCTTTTGTCCCTTCGCCAACCCACCGTTTCCCAGCAGCTCGCGCGCCTGCGCATAGAAGGGTTCATCAACGCACGACGCGACGGCAAGATGATCTACTATTCGATCGCCGACGATCGCGCCAAGGTCATGGTGGAGCAGCTCTACGAGATGTTCTGCAAGACCAACGATGCCCGCTGAGTTACTTCTCGATGCCGTCCGGCTCGTCGTCGGGTTCTTCGAGAACGCAACCGGTCTAAGCCGATTGCGAAGTAGAAAATAAAGGAAGAGGCCGCTCTCTACCGGCCAACCGCAGCTCCAGAAAAGTGAGCGCGTAATGGAGGAGACGACTGCAACGGTGTCGGCATTCGCCGTCGGCCTGACAGGTGGGGTATTCCTCGGCTTGTCGGCTCGGCTGGGGAAATTTTGCACGCTGGCCGCAATCGAAGATGCTTTGTTCGCGCAAAACACAACGCGCTGGCGCATGTGGGTTTTGGCGATGGCTACTGCAATCCTCGGCGTCTTTGCCGCCGAAATATTGGGCCTCATCGATCCACGTCAGGCTCATGTGATTGCTAGCGGGTTCAACCCGGTTTCAATCATCGTTGGCGGTTTGATGTTTGGTGTCGGCATGTCGCTGGTCGGAACGTGCGGCTTTGGCACCATCGTTCGCTTAGGTGGTGGCGACCTCAAATCGTTGCTCGTCTTTCTCGTTCTCGGCATTTCCGCATTCATGGCAGCTTCTGGCCCTACCGCACTCCTCCATGTTTGGTTCATTCAACCCTGGACACTGCAAGGTGACTTGATTTCGGACCCCCGCCTGCACGTCGTTCTGGCAAAGCTGACCGGCGGCGGCGCCAACCTGTTTCCACCAATAATCGTTGCAGTGCTGGTCTCTTGGGTCCTGAGTGATGTCAAGTTTCGCAGCCGCCCAAATCGGATTGCGTGGGGGCTTGGTGTCGGCCTTGTTATTGCTTCGGGTTGGGTGGGTACTGGTTATTTTGTTCACGATGAATTCGATCCGCAGCCGATGGTGTCCTACACCTTCATCTATCCAGTCGGCACGACACTGATGTACGCGATGACTTCTACGGCTTCGCAATTATCGTTTGGGATTGGCAGCACGCTTGGCGTGTTACTCGGCGCATTTGCTGCGGCCCACCACAAACGCGAGTTACGCTGGGAGACGCACGACGACCCCGTGGAAGCCAAGCGGCAGATCTTCGGCGCTTTTCTGATTGGAACCGGGGGCATGTATGCACTCGGCTGCACATTCGGCCAGGGGCTGAGCGCGGTCTCGCTGCTGGCCCTGTCGGCCCCTCTTGCGTTGGCCTCGATATGGCTTGGAGCATGGCTCGGGATCCTCTATCTGATGGAGGGCAGCCTCACCGGGCTTTGGCAAACAGCTGATCGGGTGACGGGAAGAACGCCCGCAGAGTAGCCAGATCCTCATCACCAAATGCACGCGGTCAGGTACAATGTTGCGCTGATTGCAGCCTGTCGGCTAGACGGCTCATGCTGTAAACGCCAAGGGCGAAAATCATATTCACCCACACGTGCTTTGATCCACGACCTGGAGACACTGATCGAAACAATGGATTGGCCCGGCGGATGGAACGCCTCTACCAGCGCCTTTATCGACGCCACCGTACATCACGCAATGATCCGGGTCCTGTGCAAACGGCCACTTCAAAAAGCACAATTATCTCATCTTCGACCATAACCCGCCGCAATCATGGGCGATCTTCATGTGCTGTTCCTTAAGTTGCAGCCACCAATGATTTTTTCTGGAGAATATCGGTTCTGGTAATCGAGTTGTGGCTGGGCAACCGCAGGAATTGTCCCTCAGGTCAAACATTTGGGGTGTCAATTCGTGCTGGAAGCATTAATTAGCTAGGCAGATCGATGTGCGCCACCTGACATCGAATTGCGATCAAATGGAGAATTGTTTTGCGCAACCATTTTTTTGCGCTGGCACTGGCCGCTCTGGCAATGTCTAGCACTTCTGGTATCGCCTCTGCGGCGTCAATTGGCGGAACGTGGAGCGGCAATGGTTACGTGCAGCCGTCCAACGGACAGCGTGAATCGGTGCGCTGCCACGTCACCTATTCCAAGCAGACTGAAAAAGTTTTCGGCGTTTCTGCTGTTTGTGCTTCGCCCTCGGCAAAGATCCGGCAAACCGGCGAAGTGCTGATGGTCAACCCGAATCGCTTTGTTGGCGATTTCTACAACAGTTCATACGACATTTCCGGGCGCGTAAACGTTTCTATCAATGGCAACAGTCAGACGATTTCGTTCA
>JAJFHK010000052.1 GCA_021775655.1 Filomicrobium sp.
TGATTGGCGCAACCAATGGCTCACGTGCGGACGTGCTCGGCAACAGCTCCTCACGCCCCTTTATCAGCGCCTGCAGCTCGCCGTGAATCTCATCGACCTTTACTTGCGGAACCGCGCCCGGAGACTTCTCGTAGCGCGACAAGATCGTGCGGTTTTTGGCGATGCGCGCCTCGGTCTCGGCAATCTGACTCACGATATTGGCGCGGTCCGATTCTTCTATATATGTCTCGACTTGCCCAAGGACCTGACCGGCTTCCACCCGCATGCCGACAAAGCCCGCGCGCTCGCCTGCGGCGAGGTACCGGCCCGGCCGGTTTGACTGGACACGTCCGATATTTTGCGGGCCGACCGTCACTCTCCCGCTCATTTCGATACTTTTCGAAGCCTTGCTGCGCGCTACGACCTGCGTGCGAATGGATAAGAGGTGCTGCGTCGCCTTGGGAATGAACAGCGTAGCATCGGGCATGCGCTGCGGCTGGTCGGTGGCCATCGTCGAGGGAACCGACGGTAGTGCGGCCTGCTGGGACTCTGCTGCCGCTGCAGGATCAGAAGCGCCTATCGCGACGACGATTGCCAAGATCACCGCCGCGCCTGTATTCCGTCGCAAGGGCGTGACCTGGCTCTGGGCAGACGGAGCCGTTTTCGGCGCGTCGCTATCTGCAGTCTTTCCTCCGCTCCTGGAGACTGACGGCTCGCGCCTGCCACCGGCAAATAGGAGTGTCAGCAGGATGCCGCCAACGAAGCTCATCGCGACAGCCCATAGTAGGCGTTGATCTTCAATGAAGGCCTCATACCACGCGACTGGTGCGGGGGTTTTGGCGAGCGACTGCTCCAGGCTCTGCGGTACTTCCAGGCGTCCGGTCAGTAGATCCTCAACGCCATCCGCCAGCTTGAGGGAAAAGATGAGGTCAACGGTCGCGCCCTTGGCAATCCACGGGGCCGCAAGGGTGAACACGCCGGGGCCTTCGGACTTGGCCTCAATGCTGTCAGCATCCGACGAAACCGTCATCTTCGCACCGACCAACGGCTCGTTGGTCGCGAACTCATGCAGGAAGACTGTCAAACGTTCCTTGCCGGAAAGCACACCGACAAGCTCCAAATCGGGCGTGACCGCAATGATGCGCGGAGCAACCGGCAGGTTTAGGGGCGGGGGTTTGTCGTGGTCGTGGCCCTCATGCGCATTGGCAGAAAACCCCACCAGGATCGCTAGTAGGCCGCAAATTATGGCCAGCCCGTAGATGTACGCCCTGTTCATCGCATCTCTTTTTCTGGTCGACCCTCGACAGACTGTCACCATTGCATCGGCACGTTGCAGGCAGATTTCGCAATTGTTTCACTCTGTAACAGAGAACGCGGCGAAGGATTTCATCACAGGAACACCTCGCGCAGACCGAATGCCAGCAGCAACAGCCCCGCAGCCGCCTCGAGTGCACGTCCGGTCGCCGGTAAGGTTGTCCCGCGACGGGCGAGTAGCCAGGCAAGGCGGCCTCTGGCCAAAACAGACAGTGCAGCCAGAACTGACAACGTCAGCGCCACGCCGAGCATCATGGCGAACGCAAAGACAAGGCCGGCCTCTGGCACTCCACGGGTGATTGCCAACACCATCGCGAACAACGTCAACGGGCATGGGATGAGGCCCGCGATCACTCCGAACATAGCGCCATTCTCGTGATGCCGCGACATGAAGCCCCAGGCCCGCGCGATCATCCATAAACCGATCAGGGCGATGAGGCCCCTGCTCAGGTCCTCGATGAGCGGAGCGCGGCCCGCGCCAACCAGGGTGCGCGTAACGAGCGGCAACGCCAGCACAGCGACAAGCACAGCGGAAAGAATGTGTGTGAATGAGAGCACGGCTGCGACGCAGATACCGCGTGCGACCGAAAGGCTGGAGCCTGCAACATAGGAGGCCAGAATCGTCTTGCTGTGTCCTGGCGTCAGCGCGTGAACGGCGCCAAAGAGAACGCCAAGCGGCATGACGGCAGCCAGATTTAGCCAGTCGCCAGTTTGTGCGAAGGCTGAGAGGTCGGCGCCGACGCTCCGTTTGATCTCGCCCTGGATCGCAATCAGAGCGCCAAGAATGTCGCTCGCCATCTGCTACGCCCTGCCCGGCCAGTTGCGGTGATGTTCGTCGATGATAAAGCGGTGCGCATGACGCTTTTCCCCTGGAATTGCGTGCTCACGCCAATGGGGATGACCCGGGTCCAGGTCCGGATGGCTATGCTCGATGATCTCGGGATCGTTTGCGGGCCAGACCAGCACCGCCAGCGCAAGCCCCATGCTGGCGAGGAAGGCAGCGACGAGAAATGCCATGCTCCAACTGGCAGTTGCTCCGAGCCAACCGACCAGCGGATAGGTGACAAGCCAGCATGCATGCGAAAGCGCAAACTGTGCAGCAAACAGGGCAGGCCGGCCAGCCTCGTTCGACGAGCGACGCAATAGGCGCCCGCTTGGCGTGAGGATTGCCGAATACGACACTCCCAACAGCAGCCAGGCGGCGTGCAACGCCCACCATCCCGCAGGTGCAACCACTGAAACGGCGCTCAAGCCGCCTAATCCGGCGATGATACCAAGACCGCCAGCGAGCATCACGGTGCGATCCGTCCGTCGCGCAAGCAGCGGCGGAAGCGCCAGGGCGGCTGCCATCGAGCCCGCTCCAAATACCGCCAGCGCGAATGCGACGTCGGTTGCGTCGCCCCCGAGCACTGAACGCACGTACACCACAGTATTGACAATCACCATTGCGCCGCCCGCTGCTGCGGCAAGGTTGAGCGCCAAGAGCCCGCGCAATCGTGGCGTTGCGAGGTGGTTGCGCAAGCCACGTGTCGTTCGCTCGAAGAACCCTGATTTTTGCGTTTGTGTCACAACCGACGGCAGCGTCACCGAAGCGACGAGCAGCGCAGAGGCAACGAACCCGATCACGGTGCCCGCAAACAGCCAGTGAAAGCTGATGACTGCGAGCAGCGCGGCGGCAAGCGCGGGGCTGATCAGGCTCTCCAGATCGTAGGCCAGTCGCGACAGCGACAACGCCTTTGTGTCTTCGCGGTCATCCGGCAGGATATCGGGGATCGTCGCCTGGAATGTCGGCGTGAACGCTGCGGACGAAGCCTGCAAAAGGAAGATGAGCACATATATCTGCCAGAGTTCCGAGATGAACGGTAGCAGGAGGGCGATGGCGGCGCGCACGAGGTCGAGAGCGATCAAGAACGGCCGACGCGGCACGAGGTTCGCAAAGCCGCCGACGACCGGAGCAATGCCAACATAAGCGATCATCTTAATGGCGAGCGCCGTACCGAGAACAAGACCAGCATCAGCGCCAGCCAGCTCGTAAGCTAGAAGGCCGAGCGCGACGGTCAGCAGGCCGGTACCGACAGGCGCGATGACCTGGGCGGTGAACAGGCGTCTATACGTAGCATTGCGGAGCGGGATGAACATGGCGCCTGTCTAGCGAGAAAACCAGCCAGCCTGAAGGCGCTGGCATTGAGAGTGCTTGGACAATTCGGTGCTTGCACGCGAGGGCAAGCTTCTAGCGCGCCAAGCAACGACTCCAAAGCCTTGTGAACCTAATGACGAGAGCAATATTGGGGGCTTCGGTTGAGGGAATCCCTGCTGCTGACCGCCACACTTACTTGTGGGACGACAAGCTCCCGCGCTCCGGCGTGAAAGTAACGCCGACCGGAAAGCGCGTTTATATCACCCAATATCGTGTAGGGGGCCGGAAAGGCCGCACCAGACGGATCACGATTGGCCAGCATGGCGTGAAGACCGAGCACCAGGCGCGGAAGGAAGCTAAGATTCTGTTGGGTGAGGCTCAAGCAGGCAACGACCCTGCATCTCAACGCGATAAGGTCCGGGATGCCGGGACCTTCGGGAATTCCATCGACCGATTTCTTTCAGAGTACGTCGAGGGGAAGCTCAAGGAGAAGACGGCCACTGAATATCGCCGGGTCATCAAGTTGCATCTGCCCAGCCCCCTCCGCAACCGGCTGCTGACGGACATCAACCGTGCTGACATCTCGCGCCTGCATTATGAAATGAAGCAGCACCAAGCCGTGGCGACGCCAAGCGCCGCCGGGTCACCGTCTACACACTTCAAAAGCAGCGGGGCCCGTCCGACCGTACGGCGTCCTGGGCAGCTCGATCTCTTTGATTGATCGAGACGGGAAACAACAGCTCAAGGAAAGAAAAATGGGAAAGATAACTCCGCGCTGCGGCGCCAAGGACGCCAGAGGGGCGTAAACGCATCGCCGAGGCTAACCGGAGGAGCTGGGAGACCTGGACCAAGAAGAACCGATCGCGCAGAGACTGACAAGCCTCCGAATTATTCGTTTTGACTCACCCATATTCGACATGCGTCCCCGAAGCCAACCAAGTCAAAGTCCATGACGCCCGCGCGGGCGCGCGCATAGCGTCAGAAAAGTCCACCTGATTGCGGTTAGACCGCGACTTGGTCTCGGCGGCGGAAACTGGAAGGTATGCGAACTTTACTTTCTCTTCAGCCGTTTGATCTCGCTTCGAACGGCCCGGCGAACGATTTCGCCTTTCGAGGTTCCTTCCGCCTTCGAAACTTCGTCAAGCGCTTTGAGCGTGTCGGGATCGAACATGACCGGCAGCGGTCGCTTGCGTTCGCCCGATGCCAATGGCGGGCGCCCCAACCGAACACGTTTCGTCTTTGAACCACTCGATCCAGCCACCGGTTGAACCACTCAATTCATGGCCTCGAAGATTGCCGTTTCGGCTCTGGCGAGAACGCCAAATTGATGACAAATATATATTATAATATATTTACGCTAGCAATCCCCTACATTCTGAAGAGGTCCGCATGCGTGGATTAGATGATTCACTTGCGGAAAGGCTAGGCGTCGCGATTGCAGACGCAATTCTGTTCCTCCCTGTCACCGCGATTGCCGGTTGGCGATATGGTCGTGAACAACTTGCCGACGCTGGCCTGGTCGGGCAGAAGTCTGAGCAGGGCAACTCATAGACCGATGACAACTCTATTTCGGCGCCATCGGCAGCGGAGCCAAGTGCACCGAACGTTATAGATTGGGCGCGCGAATTCGAAGCGCGTCACGGCCGCAAGCCAAAAGTCGTGGAGGTCCAGGAAAAGTTCGGATTGGCAAAGACCACAGC
>JAJFHK010000511.1 GCA_021775655.1 Filomicrobium sp.
GAACTCGAAGCCGGCACAACAGCACAAGGGCAGACACCATGAGGTTCAAACTCATCATTGCCATGGTCGACGACGACAAAACCGACCTGACGCTGGAAACCGCGCGCGAAAAAGGTGCAACGGGCTGCACCGTCATTACCAACGCGCGTGGCGAAGGCCTCACCCCACAGAAAACGTTCCTGGGCTTAAGCGTCTCGGGACAGCGCGATGTCATTTTGTTGCTCGTCGAAGAACACATGAGCCGGCATATTCTTGAGGCGATTGGGGCAGCCTGCGAATTCGAAAAGAAGCCCGGCACCGGCGTGGCATTCCAAATTGATATCGAAGACGCGATCGGGCTTACATCGCAGATCAAGAAGATCGAAGAGGAAATCGATGAGGGAGATTTGTAATGGCTGAGTCTTTCGTCAAAGTTGGCGACATCATGAGGCCCGAACTCAAGAAGATAAACGGGCTAAAGAGCGTTCGTGAAGCGATCGACATGATGCGCGAGGCCAATACGAGTTCGCTTGTTATCGAGCGGCGACATGAAGGTGATGAATACGGTATCGTTACCGTTCAGGATATCGCTGGGAACGTGATCAGCAAGAGTCGGTCTGTGGACCGAACGAGTGTCTATGAAGTCATGACGAAGCCAGCACTGACTGTCAGCGCCGACATGAACATCAAGTATGCCATCAGGCTATTGTTTCGACTTGGCGTTCGAAGGGCGCTTGTTACCCGCGGTGGCGGTGTCGTCGGATACATCAGCCAGCGCGACCTGGTCGTGAGCTATGTCGACGGCGGAGAGCCGTGATGGGCGAACCGCGGGACGCAGCTCGGTGCAGGCCGACAAGCGGGGAAGCATTTAGGTGTTTTGCTATAGGCCACTCGCTGCCATTCGACGGTACGATTGTTGCGGAAGTCATCAACAGGAAAGCGAGACAAAGTTTCTCATCGCCAGGACGACTTCGCTCTCAACATATGGTTTACTGAAGAACACTTCGCGCGTAGGCAGTCCGTCAACTGGCCCAGGTTTGTTGCCCGACGTAACAATAATATGTATCGGGGGCCATCGATCGCGAATCAGCGCAGCGAGCTTCAGACCGTCGATTCCTCTTGGCATTTTGATATCGGTGAAAACAATCCTGATATCCATTCGAGTTTCTAGTATTTCGACGGCCTGTGTAGCATCAGCGGCTTCAACTGGCTCGAACCCGGCGGTCTCCACCATGTCGGCGGCGGCCATGCGCAATATTGGCTCGTCCTCCACGATAAGGACGACAGGCCGTTCGTCCTTATCGCTGGATTGCATGATACATGTCTCCCAATCAGGCTCGTTGAACCTGAGACAGAGGCGCAACGAAGTCGGCCTCGAATCCTGTTGAAAGGTAACGTGCAGACACCCCGCCAGTTCCTATCATCCCCATTTTGATCAGCTTCGATCCGAAACCCCTACTGGTCGGTTCGTTCGCAGGTGGCCCCCCGGACTCCCTCCATTCGAGCACGAGGTCTTTTTCGGCGATGCGCCAGACAACATTTACGTGGCCCGTTCCAGAAGTCAGTGCACCATGTTTCATTGCATTTGTCGAAAGCTCATGCAGTAGCAATGATAACGAGAGAGTCGCCCGAGAACCGATCTTGAGAGTGGGGCCATCTATCGAAATTCGACTTAGCACTCCGCACGCTCCCAAAACAGATGTAACGATGTCGTTAACATCAGCCGAGCTCCAACGTTTCTGAAGCAGTACGTCGTGTGCATGTGAAAGGGCCTGTAATCGGAGGATAAACGCTTCGACCGGTTCCCGGTCGGGAACGGAAGAGAGTGTCTGCCGCGCAATTGCTTGTACCGTGGCCAACGTGTTTTTCAGTCGGTGGCTCAGTTCAAGATTTAAGGTGTTTTGGGTCTCCTCAGCTTCAAGTCGAGCCAACGCCTCAAGCAAACGGTCTCCGGCATTTCGGAGAAATGTGATGTCCTCGACCGACCAATCCCGAACGGATTCACTATGACTGAAGAACAATGCATTGCGCCCGCGGCGATCCCTAAAATGAATGTTTGCCAGTGCTCGAATGTGAAACCGCGAAAGCAAGTGATGCAACGGCGTACCTGGACTTGCTGCCAAGTCTCGAACAACGGTACGTGTCGTTGACCCGCTAGCCGGGTGTGATTCCCCTATTTCAGCGAGTTCAAACTGTCCAACCAAACTTTCGCTTCCGTCTGCCGACCAATCGTTTTCAATATCGAGAATGTGCTCGGTGTCGTCGATCCAACCCAAGCCTACCCTGCTTAGGTCCAAGCATTCCCCTACAATTTTCGCCGATTGTTCAATGGCCTCCGACCTCGATGCGGCCGCGCGAAGTATGTCGCCAATCGCTACAAGTGCGGTTCGACGCTTGCCAGCGAGCCCCGCTTGAGAAAGATGGTAATCTCGCTCTCTCAATGCGCGGCGCAGTTCCAATTGCGTCATAACTTGGCGAGCTAGTTTTTTGAGGCCGTCGCACTGAGCAACCGTCAGCCCGCCCACTCGTGGTTCGGTATCAATTGCGCACAGGCTGCCGAGGACGTCGCCTTCGGACGTGCGAAGGGGCGCACCAGCGTAAAAGCGAATGTGAGGTGGTTCGCAGACGAGTGGGTTGTCTTGCGAGCGCGGGTCGGTCGAAAGGTCCTCGATTATCAGTAGTCCGGGCTCCTCAAGTGCGTGCGCGCAGACGGAACTTCCTAGATCCGTTTCGCATAGATCAGAACCAACGCGCGCCTTGAACCATTGCCGATTTCCAGCAACGAAACTAACCAGTGCGATGGGTGTGGCACAGAGTTGTGCGGCAAGAGATGCGATGTCGTCGAATCCCTGTTCCGCCGACGTATCCAAAATGTTATAAGCTAGTAGAGCTGCTAACCGTTGAGGATCGAATACGTAGTCCGGTGTCAGCACTTTCCGAAAACCTTTGTCGGGGTGGCGTTATCTGCTGTGCAGTAAGTGCCCTCATGTGCCGCGACTGCCACAAACAAACTAGCGACGCAATATCAAATGACATAAACAGATCGCCTGTTCAGTGTGTCTCAACCTCATGAACGCGGAGCTCAGTCTGCGACGCGCTGCACCGTTCGCTGGGAAATTTGTGGTCGCAAACCGCCATAATCTGATCTTCGGTGCACCTTTTCCGTATCAAGAGCTTGTCCCTCTGTCGATGAGAACGCTAAATTAACTTGGCTAAAGCTTCTCGGCGTGGATCACGATGTTGAGCACGGGCACTAAGTCTGTTGTAGGCCAAACGCAACACATAGTGGACACCGTCCTCTGATCCGACGCTGAAGGTGGAACGGCATGCCTCACCCAATGCGCGCCTAACCCTTGGCTTTCCAATTGACGAGTGAATCCCAGTCGCCTTCGAGAGCCGCGTGGGCCTCGTCGCCGCTTTCGAAAATGTGTGGTTGCTGGCCGCGGTGCGAAATCCCGTCTTGCATCTTGAGCCGCATGAATGCGCTCGTCGTATAGCGAGAGGTCGTTGCGTAGTATCGCTTCATCATGAAATCGACCATCTCAAGGAAGTCGTCTTGCAGATCGTCGGCGATGCGGCAACCATCCTGGTTGACCACTGCATTGACGAGCTTGCCGGCCTTCTCGCAAGCTTCGACAAGGATCGCTTGCAGGTCATCAAGGTCGCTCTTCTTGCGCATACTCCAGCCCTCGAGATTGAGGAACAGGATGTTGCGCCCAGGATCATAAGAAACGCGTTCCTTGAGATTGCGGTTAGTTAGTTCCGCGAGGAGTTCCATGGGCTCATCGCGGAAGATCAGCGGGTTCATCTCAATGGGTGATTTAATCACCGGCATGAAATCCATTTGCTCAAGAATGTCGCGCTCGATCTCTATGCCGGGCGCCACTTCGACCAGCTCCATTCCCTCCATAGTTAGCTGGAACACACACCGCTCGGTCACGTAAATTACCGGCTGCGAGCGCATCGCTGCATAGGTTCCTGAAAAGGTGATCTGCTCGACCTTTTGTAAGAATTTTTTCGTCCGGCCTTCCTGGAGAATCTTGAGTTCGCCATTCTTGATCTCGACTTTGAGACCGCCAGCGGTGAAAGTGCCGGCGAATACGACGGCGCGTGAATTCTGAGAGATGTCGATGAAGCCGCCGCAACCATTAATTCGGCCTGCGAAGCGGCTGGTGTTGACGTTGCCGCATCGGTCGCATTCGGCCATGCCAAGACACGTGAGGTCGAGCCCACCGCCGTGGTAGAAGTCGAACATCTGGTTTTGATCCATGATGGCGTGGGCATTGACGGAGGATCCAAAACTCGAGCCGCCGGCGAGGACGCCACCAACGGCACCTGCTTCCGTTGTCATAACGATGTGCGGTGTGACCTTTTCCTCGTTGGCAACGGCTGCGACACCGTCGGGGGCGCCGACACCAAGATTGATGACGCCGTTGGGCGGCAGTTCGAAAGCAGCGCGACGGGCGATGATCTTGCGTTCATTTAGCGGCATCTTCGCCATCGCTTCGACCGGAACGCGGACTTCTCCAGCCAGTGCCGGGTTGTAGACAACGCCATAATTCATCCGGTGCATCTCAGGCTCTTCGGCGACAACAACGCAGTCGACGAGGATGCCTGGCACCTTCACGTCCTTCGGTTTGATTGAGCCCTGCTCGACGATCCGTTCAACCTGGGCGATGACGACACCGCCGTTATTGTGGGCGGCCATCGCCTGCGCCAGGACATCGAGTGTCAGAGGCTCCTTTTCCATGCTCAGATTGCCGCTGGGGTCGGCACTGGTGGCGCGGATCAGCGCCACATCAATTGGGGTCGCCTTGTAGAACAACCACTCTTCGCCATCGACGTCTACGAGCTTGACGATGTCCTCGGTCGTGACGTCGTTCACCTTGCCGCCGTCAAGGCGCGGATCGACATAGGTGTGCAGGCCGACCTTTGAAAACAATCCAGGGTGGCCAGCCGCGCAGGAGCGGTAGAGCTTGGCAATGATCCCCTGGGGCAGGTTGTAGCCTTGAATAAGATTATTCCGTGCAGCCTCGGCGACCTTTGGCATGCGGCCAAGGTTGCCAGCAATAACGCGCTTCAGGAGTCCTTCATGGTGCAGGCGGCCGGTGCCAAGGCCTTTGCTGTCACCGGCACCAGCGCACATGATCAGTGTCAGGTCGCGCGGCTTGCCGCTTTGCACGTACCTTTTTTCGAGGGAAGCGTGGAGCGCTTCAGGGATACAGCTTTGCACAAAGCCTGTGGTTGCAATGACGTCGTTATCCCGGACGAGCGCGATCGCATCATCGGCTGAGATGACCTTGTTCTTCATCCTTTGCGTTTCCCCTGGCTCTTCTCTTTATTTTGATTCCAGCACACGGTGGGACCGTTCGGCCTCCCTTGTTCTGTCGTGCAATTTCAGATGTTAGAGAGCAGGAGACCGATGCGCAAACGCTTAAAGCAGGTAGCGCATGCTCGCATCGTCATTCGTGCTGAAATGGCTCTAGAGTGGATCGACATTGAGTGGCATACCACCAGCCGGCCGCAAGGTGATGCGCGAAATTGGCTCGGGCTCGTGATGCCCATCCCAGGTGAAATGGGCGGCGCGAACGAAGGTTGCGAGCAAGGCGACTGCCTCAACCTGGGCAAATGATTGACCGATGCAGATGCGCGGCCCAGCGCCAAACGGCATGTATTGGGTGCGAGCAATCGACTTTTCATTCTCGGGCAGAAAGCGGTCGGGGTCGAAGCGGTCCGGATCGTTCCAGAATTTACGGTGACGGTGAATAGCGAAAACGGGAAAGACGATGTTGGAACCGGCCGCGAGGTTTTCGTCTCCGGCGCGAATGAAGGTTTTGTTGACGCGGGCGATCACGGGAGCCGGCGGATAGAGCCGCATGGATTCTTTCAAGACGCAAGTCGTGACGCTTAGCTTTTCGACGTGTTCGGCGGCAACTGCTGCACCGTTTGTGACTTGGCGCACTTCTTCGCGAACTGCGTCCTGCCAAAGGGGCGCACGCGCCAAAAGATAAAGCGTCCACGTCAGCGCTTTGGCAGTCGTCTCATGTCCTGCAAGCAGCAGCGTCGTCAGGTTGTCGATCAGCCCTTCATCGTCCATCGGCTCGTCTGTTTCCGGGTCACGCGCGGCGAGCAGGCGGCCTAGTAAATCGTCATTCGTCGCGCCAGAAGCACGCCGCGCGGCGATCAGTTCGCCCATAATTGCGCGTAATGTTCTGGACGACGAGTACATCCGCCACGTGCCTGGATGCGGAAACCAATTCGGCATTCGCAAAATTGCGTAGGCGGCCTCCCATGAGGACTTCGAAAGATAGGCTTCCGTGGCGTTCATAATGCGCTTACCGACGCTCAAATCGTTTTCGGCCAGCATTGTTGCCATGATGACAGCGAGAGTCGCTTCGCTCATGTCCTCTTCAATGTTGCGGACGCTCGGGCCGCCTGCCTGCCACATTGCGATTTGTTTCTCTGCCGCGGTGGTCATTGCCGGGACATAGCCGGTGGTTTCCTGATGCCGGAACAGCGGGGCAAGGACGCGGCGCTGCCAGCGCCACTTTTGTCCATCCGCCGTAAGGACACTGTCACCGACGCTTTTGGCGAAGACGCGTTTTTCGACGCGGGACTTTTCCAGATCACCGGAGCGGCGAATAAGGATCTCTTCGATCAGATCCGGACCTGTGATCCAGGCATAGGTGACGGCGGGGATCCTTGAGCGGAGAACGAAGATATCTTTTTCGTAAGCGGCCTGCGGAACCGATCGCAGCGGGTTTTTGGGAAACTCGCGCAGGAAGGTGAGAATAGGTAGTGGCTCGTCGGGGGGCTTGATTGACGGCGGATAGAGCGGTGGCGCACTCGCGGTTGGCGGCAGGTCAATGCCGTCGGTGCTCGATGATGTGTCGTTGGTTTCCATGTCGAACTCGCAGCGGTCAGCTCGCAGAGCTTACCATCTTAATGCAGGCAGGGCATGATAGTGGCCGCTGATAGAGCTGTTGCATCATAAACCCATCCGTTAGTTGTCCAC
>JAJFHK010000512.1 GCA_021775655.1 Filomicrobium sp.
GGCGTCCTGATGCTGGTGATGATGGACGGGCTGGTGAACTCCCTGGAGGAGACGAAGCGCGCCTACTACGAACGCTATCGACTCGCCGATGTCTTCTCGCCGGCCAAGCGGGCACCGAACCATCTTCTCAAGGACATCGCCCAGATCCCTGGAGTTGGCGTCGTCGAAGGCCGTATCAACGGCGGCGCGCTGATCGATTTGCCGGGTGTCGAGGTGCCTGTTCGCGCGCAGGCATTGTCGCTGCCGGAAAACGGTCGGCCGCGCCTCAACGACATCTACATGACGGACGGCAGACGACTTGATCCGACCCGCGATGACGAGATCCTGCTGTTTCGCGGTTTTGCCAAGGCGCACGGGATCAGGCCAGGTGCGAAACTGACCGCTACCATGAACGGAGGGCGGCGCACCTTCACCGTCGCAGGGCTCGCGGAATCTCCCGAGTTCTTATACGCCGTCGCCCCCGGCGAGTTGGCACCCGACGACAGTCGCTTTGCCGTCATCTGGATGAACGAGGAGGCGCTGGCCTATGCGTTCGACCTCAAGGGCGCGTTCAATGAAGCACTTGTTTCGCTCGGGCGCGATACGCGGCTTGAATCTGTCGTTGACCGTCTCGACCAGATCCTCGGACCCTACGGGAGTGCTGGTTCATATGGCTTGAAGGATCACGTCTCGAACCGGTTCATCACGGAAGAGATCGCGGGCCTCAAGGCTTCAAGCACCAGCGTGCCGCCGCTGTTTCTCGCCGTCGCTGCCTTCCTGCTCTACATCGTGATTTCGCGCATGATCCAGTCGGAACGCGAGCAAATCGGGTTGATGAAGGCGTTCGGCTACACAGGCCTCGAAATTGCAACCCACTACGGTAAGTTCATCGTCGTTATCGCTGCCGGCGGCGCACTGCTTGGCTGCCTCTTTGGCGTGTTGGCAGGCCGCAGCATGGCGGGACTGTATCTCGAGTATTTCAAATTCCCATTTCTGGTGTTCCAGATCGATCCGAGTGCATTCGTGATCGGGATTGCCTCCAGCATCCTGGCGGCTTCGGCGGGCGGGATACTCGTGCTGCGCGACGTTTTCGCGCTGACACCGGCCGTCGCTATGCGTCCCCCGGCGCCTGCCGATTTCTCCAAGTCGGCCAGGATCAGTGCCGCGCTCAAACAGGTTCTCGACCAGCCAAGCCGCATGGTCGTGCGCCGTCTGATCCGCCAACCGGGACGAGCAGCCGCAGCCGTCATCGGGATTGCAGCCGGCATGGCGCTATCGGTGGCGATGCTGTCGGTATTGAGTTCGTTCGACAAGGTTCTAGAGCTTAACTTCTCCGTCATCGACCGCAGCGACGTGACCGTCAGCTTCGTCGAGCCGCTCGGCGACGACGCGATCTATGCGCTTCAGAGGATGCCCGGCGTGATCGAAGCGGAACCTTACCGGACTGTGCCAGCACTGCTGCGCAACGGCCTCAATACCTATCGCGGTGCCATCAACGGATTGGTGGCAGAACCGAAACTCAATCGCGCGGTCGATAGTGGCATGCGAGCGATTTACGTGCGCGGCGATGGAATCATTTTGGCCGAGCCACTGGCGAAAATACTCGGCATCAAGCCCGGCGACATGCTGACCGTCGAAGTGCGCGAAGGCCGCCGCCCGGTCTTGCAACTGCCCGTCGTGGCAATCGCGGAATCCCTGCTCGGCGCGCCCGCCTACTTCGAGATGTCGGCCCTAAACCGGGCACTCAAGGAACCGAACCGCGTCTCCGGCGCATATCTGCGCATCGACAAGGCCGACAGTGCCACGATCTACCGAAGCATCAAGGACATGCCGATTGTCGCAGGTGTTAGCCTGCGCACGGAGGCGCGCGCTGCATTCAAGAAGCTGATGGACACAGGCGCCGGCGCGATCCGTTACGTCATGGCGGCAATCGCCGGCATCATCACGTTCGGCATCGTCTACAACAGCGCGCGCATAGCATTCGCCGAGCGCGCCCGCGAGCTGGCGAGCTAGCGCGTGATCGGCTTCACCAAGGGCGAGGCCGCGTTCGTGCTACTCGGCGAATTGGCGATCATCACGCTCATTGCGCTGCCGATCGGTTCGCTTCTCGGATACTGGCTCGCCAGTGCAATTGCTGCAGGCTTTTCGACCGATCTCTACCAGATCCGCGCCAGCTTTGCGCCAGAAGCTTATGGCCTCGCGGCTCTTGCCGTTCTCGTCGCCTCGGTCATTTCGGGGTGGCTTGTTAAACGCGACGTCGACAACATCGACCTCGTCTCCGCATTGAAGACACGGGAGTAGCCGACCATGGCACGCAAGAACTCGCGCACCTGGATGATCGCTGGAACCGGTGCGTTGCTCGCAGCTGCCATGCTTTATGCCTTCTGGCCGCGCCCCATGCCGGTTGATCTTGGCGAGGCGACGCGAACTTCGATGCTTGTAACGATTGATGAGGAAGCGCGGACTCGTGTACACGATGCCTACGTCGTGGCTGCGCCAATTGCCGGACGGCTCCTTCGCGTCGAGGTCAAGCCCGGAGATCGCGTTCTTGGCGGCGAGACGGTGATTGCCCGCATGCTTCCAGCCAACCCACCGGCCCTCGATGTCCGCTCCCGCGCCCAGGCGCAAGCTGCGGTGGCGGCCGCTGAAGCGGGAGTGCAGGCCGCGCGCGCCGACCTGAAAAAAGCGATTGCCGAAAAGCAGTTTGCCGACACCGATCTCGGTCGCAAGCGGGACTTGAAAGGGCGCGGCGTCACCTCACAGGCCGCCTTTGATGAAGCAGAGCGTGCGTTCCGGGAGGCCGAAGCCAATCTCGATATCGCGAAAGCCAACATTGCCGTGCGCGAGGCCGAACTTGCCAATGCGCGCGCGCAGCTCATCACACTCGACAATCCAACTTCTAGCACAAAGTTCGGGGCGCCATCCCAACTCGGTGCAAGCGATATCGCCAATTCGATCCCTGTGACGGCGCCGATTTCCGGCCGCGTTCTGCGTGTCATTCAGGAAAGCGAAACAACGGTCTCAGCCGGTGCCGCGATCCTCGAACTCGGCGATATTTCTAACGATCTCGAGGTCGAGGCTGAACTGCTATCCACAGACGCTGTCCAGGTCTCCGCTGGCGATCGCGTGCTGATCCGAAAATGGGGTGGCACAGAAACCCTCAACGGTGTCGTCGAACGTGTCGAGCCCTGGGGCTTCACCAAGACCTCGGCACTGGGCGTCGAAGAGCAGCGCGTCAAGGCAATCATTTCCTTCACTGAAGGGGCCGAGCGGCGGCGTAACCTCGGCCACGGATTCCGCGTCGAAACCCAGATCGTGATTTGGGAAGCCAAGGATGCGCTTGTGGTACCTTCGAGCGCATTGTTCCGCCAAGGCAGCGACTGGGCGGTGTTTGTAGTCGCAAACGGGCGCACCATAATGACCAAGCTTGAAATCGGCCGCAACAATGGCACGCTCGCCGAGGTGAAGAGCGGGTTGGATGCCGGTACGCCCGTCGTCCTTTATCCAGGCCCGAGCCTGAGCGACGGCCAGGCAATCGTAAAGCGGACCCTGAGCGTTGCAAAGTAGGGAAAGTCGAGGGTTGCGACATGCCGGAAATCGTGAATTTTCACTGTAAATTGGCGTTTTCCGCCAGAGACGTGCTCGCAGATGACTGCCTACACCACCAGGAAAGTTACATAATACATTGAAACACATAGATATTATTTTTTGAAAGCGCCACGATGGCCCCAACTCTGACCCCCAACATCTCCTGGAGGCCCGCCATCTAGTTTGGCTTCTATTCTTGACCGACGATGCGGCTTACACTTGCTGCTAATTCATTCGGGCCGAACAAGTCGGTCACGGCGGCATGCCCGCGTCATTGAGTAAATGCGTGCATCGTTACGGTTGATACGGGCGCGATCAGGCTGCTTCTTAGTGAGGGTGCTTGGCTGCGGTATCGTTTATCCCGCAACCTGCAATTTTGGCCGGTTCGCTTCGATAAATCAGAGGCCAATATAGAAGGTGGGCTCACCTGTTCGCTTGCGCTCGAGGCCGAGCCCCGACAACTGCCGCCCGAATGCCTTGTCGCTCACCGGCTCGGCGCGGCATGATTCACACCACGCGTGGTAGTCGTCGCGACGCTCCCTTGCAGAAAGCTGGCCGGCGAAGGCGCCGTTCGATTCGAGCCTCGGCCCAAGCCGTGACACTGCCGGCAGTCTCTCCGCTTTCCGCCGCCTCGGAAGGCAGGTTCGTCTCATCTTCTTTATTAGTGGCCATGTTGTTGACGTTCGACCAGTTCGACCATCCAGCTGTGGCTAGCCACAAGCCAAGTCGGGAACCCAAGTCGATCAACGCTGCAATTAGCAGCGCCAGGGTCGTGCGGACATCGGTCGACGCCCAGACTGTCAACTGGGCGAGCGCCGCGGCCTGTGGGTCAGCGCTGCGAAGGACCTTGTCCAGATTCGTCCCCAATAGACTAGTTTTCAGATCGCGGATACGCTCTCTGAGGCTAGCTGCTTCCTGTGCGATGGCCAGTTCCCCCTTGAGCTCAGCGAGGTGAGCGCAGAACGCCCTCGAAGACTTTGCCGGGGCATCGGTGCAATGGCGCGACCGGCGTCTAGATCCGATGATGTTTCTTCGCCGCTATATCCGCCGCCACGGTCGCCGGCAAACGCGCACCACCAAGAGCGGCCAACTCTCCACGCGCGCGTTCGATTTCACGGTTCAGCCTTATGTGCTCGACCTGAACGACCTCCAAGTCGCTCACCGCGTTAGCGCGGGAGAGGCTGTAAAGTCCTATTGCGGAGGTGAACGAGCAGGCGGCCATCGAAGAAGCCCGCACCGGCCGGCGTCCGAAGCGCAAAGGGCCACGCCAAACGCAAATCGCCGTCCGCACGACGGAAGAGGCGAACACGGAGTTGCACTGTCTGGCAGACCGCCTGGGTTGCAGCGTCGTCGAAGCTCTTGAGTTCTCCATCGAAGCCGGACACGAGACTCTCGATGCGCAGTTGCCGGTGACAAAAAGGGTGAGAAGGCAATTGCCTTTGGAATAACCGACCAGTTTGGGGACAGGAAAACGTATCGTCAGGGCGCGGGTGACAGGAGGGGCTCGATTCCATGGCCAACCAGGATGATCCGCTTGTGTGACTCGCTGAAGCCATGATCGAGCGCAGGCGTAGCGCCCGGGCCATCAGGCAAGCACAGGCGGACGCTTTGAAAACCGCCACCACTTCGCAGATTGGCGCTTGATAGAGCCAAATGCCGAAGCGTAAGCAGAAATGCGGTGCAAGAACGAGATGCGGAACCCCCTGTCGAAGGACAGCGCTTGCCAATGGCCGTTGTCGAAAGCACGGTGGTCTCAGCACACCGATGCGGACGCCTGACGGACGCGTCCGCATCGGTGTAGCCGGCCGAATCCGATGGGAAGCCCGG
>JAJFHK010000513.1 GCA_021775655.1 Filomicrobium sp.
CCACCAGTTCCAGAAGATCGCTTGCCGAGGTTTTCGGTGATCACTTCCGCATTGTGCGCGACCTTGTCAGGCTGCTCGCGATAGATCCGGGAGATGTTTTGCAAGACATCGACGAACCCAGGGCGGCCATAACGCGAAGTCGGAGGAAAATACGTTCCCCCGTAAAACGGCCGCGCATCGGGATCGAGAAACATCGTCAGCGGCCAACCACCCTGCTCACCCATCATGTGCAGCGCACCCATGTAGATCGCGTCGATATCGGGCCGCTCCTCGCGGTCAACTTTGATGTTGACGTAGAGGTCGTTCATGACGGCTGCGATTTCCTGGTCCTCGAAGCTTTCGTGCGCCATGACATGACACCAATGACAAGCCGCATATCCGACTGACAGTAGGATCGGTTTACCGGTCGATTTTGCTTCCGCGAGCGCGTCCTCACCCCAAGGCCACCAGTGAACCGGGTTGTCCTTATGCTGCAGCAGGTATGGGCTCGTCGTTTCGCTCAAACGGTTGCAGCCCTTATCGGCAGCCATTTTGGTTCTCCTTGCGACGCCCTTGCCAACCCCAATCACTCCGCAGATTTGCGTCACTTTCGGCGCGGAGGGATTGTACGACGCCGGATGCCACCCCGCTTCACACGACATTAGGAAGTGTGGACCAAGTGAAACGTCATGGGCATCTTGCTCAACACACGCTTGCGCAGTGTTGACGTGCGAAAGCGTAGAAAAATGGATTGCGCTTGCGCAATCAGTGCGAGTAATCGAGGCTTATGGCGTCTACTTCAAGATCAAGCGACACGATTTTTGCCCTTTCCAGTGCTCCCGGCCGTGCCGGTGTCGCCGTCGTTCGGATATCGGGATGCAAGGCAGAACCTGCAATTAATGCACTCGCAGGCGAAACTCCGAGCCCACGCAGCGCCGTCCTGCGCAGTCTGAAGGACCCTAAAACCGGCACGCTCATCGACCGCGGGCTCGTACTCTGGTTTCCTTCGCCAGGAACATTCACGGGCGAAGATACGGCTGAATTCCAGGTCCACGGCGGCCGTGCGGTCATTGCTGCCCTATTGTCGGCGCTGGAAGACTTGCCGAACTGCCGCCTTGCCGAACCTGGCGAATTCGCCATGCGCGCCTTTGAAAACGGAAAGCTCGACCTTGCTCAGGCCGAGGGGCTCGCTGATCTCATAGACGCTGAAACCGAAGCCCAGCGAAAGCAGGCCCTGGACCAAGCCGAAGGTTCTCTTTCCAAGCGCTCGGAGACCTGGCGGTCGCGGCTGATTGAAGCGATGTCGCTGGTGGAAGCAGCGATTGATTTTTCTGACGAAGCCGATGTTTCGGACAAGGCCATCAGCCAGGCAGAAAGCCGTATTGAAGCATTGAAAACCGAAATCTCAAGTCACCTAGACGATGGGCACCGCGGAGAAATATTGCGCGACGGCTTCCGCGTCGTCCTTGCAGGTGCTCCGAACGTCGGCAAATCAAGCCTACTCAATGCCCTTGCACGCCGAGATGTCGCGATTGTATCGGCAGAAGCCGGAACCACACGCGACACAATAGAAGTCCGCCTCGATCTGCAAGGGATTCCCGTGATCGTGACCGACACGGCAGGACTGCGAGTAGCTACCGGAGAGGTCGAACAAGAAGGCATTCGCCGCACGCTTGCCCGCACGCGTGAAGCAAATCTTGTCGTGTGGGTGGAGGACGCATCTTCCACCCAAAGTCCTCAAACCGTTCCTGGGGAACTGAACGAAAAATCAACGCTGGTCGTCGCCAACAAATCCGATCTTACCACATCGACCGCAGACCTTGTGGCGGACGAACGCACCCCACTCCCACCACCGTCATCCAGCCGCAGGACGGGATCTGACCACGCTTCTGCTGGAACTCCACCAGTAACCAGCTTGGATTCCCGCCTTCGCGGGAATGACGAACAAATCCAAGTATCTGCCAAAACAGGCTCCGGCCTGGACCAGCTCATCAAAGCAATCGCCAAGCAAGCTTCAGAATTGACAGAGGGAGAAAGAGCAGCGGGCGTTATCACTCAGGCGCGTCATCGCCGCCACCTCACCGATTGCCAAGATCACATGCGCCAGTTTCTTGAAAGACGTTCCGACATCGAGCTACGCGCAGAAGACCTGCGCCTGGCCGCCGATGCCCTCGGCCGCATCACCGGCCGCATCGACCCCGAAGATGTCCTCGACCAGGTGTTCAGACGTTTTTGCATCGGGAAGTGATGGCGGCATTGCCAGTGATTGGTCAACATCCGAATAATGATTATTGACATTATACCTAAAGAATAGGGCTTCACGATAGCTTGGTTTTCACCCGCATGTGTTCTTCTCGGTGGTGTTCGAGGCTGCGGGATGCAAGCAATGAAATCTGGTAGTTTGTTAGCACTGATCATCAGCGCACCGCTAATTGGTTCTATTGCAGCACTATCGGCAAAGGCACCCACGCCGGAAGTCATCCGGTACGTGGACGCCAAGGGTCAGCTTATACCCTGCGATAGAGTTGATCGCCTCATTCCGTCTTCTAGCGCGAAACAGCGAGAATGTGCACCGGCCATAAATCCACCGAAGAAGACTACTGAACCGCGACAGGTGCATTATAGCAGCCCTACCTATGTTCCGTTGTCCACACCTTCAACATTTCCAGTGCGTGGTTCCAATCCCGATCGCGTCAGAGTGCGTGGCTATACGACCAAATCGGGGCGTTACGTGAAGCCCCATTATCGGTCGAGAGCGAACTCGACACGGCGAGACAATTGGAGTACGCGCGGCAATAGAAATCCAACAAATGGAAGAATAGGTCGGCGCCGTGCTCGCAGATAAGTTAGATTCGGCCAGCATACAGAATACACCGCATCGACCCAGAAGATGTCCGCAACTAGGTCTTCGGCCGATTTTGCATGGGAAGTGATGAACGGACCTTGATCTGAGGCGGAAATGACCTCCTGCCCGCAGAATGCTATGTATAAACATCAAACAAGATTGCCTTCAACTCCGAACGTGAAGCAACGCCGTCACCGTTCCCCGATTCGCTTCTTCCCCCCTCGGCCAACAACTCGCAAACATATTGGATGCGGAGAATCGTCATGGCGCGGATGCCGTCACTCCACACGACCCTGGGAATCGTGGACCCCGAAAGAGGCAGCAGCGGGCATCCAGCCCAACACGACTTTAGCTCGTCAACACCGCGCAAGTTCGTGTTGAGCAAATGAAGTGTTTGCCTCAGATAACCAACAAGTTTCACGTGAAACCGGAGTCCTTACAACTTGACAGTTGAGTCGATAAGTAAATCCGGGAACACTCAGAGTCTTCGTAGAGTCAAACCTACTGGTTTTTCATGCTCATTGAATCGAAGAACTCTCCGTTGGTCTTTGTGCTCTTGAGTTTGTCGATAAGAAACTCGATCGCATCCATCGTACCCATCGGGTTGAGGATACGGCGCAGCACATAGACCTTCTTGAGCTGGTCCGCCGGTACCAAAAGGTCTTCCTTACGGGTCCCGGAACGAGCCACATCGATTGCCGGGAACACACGCTTATCGGAAACCTTGCGGTCGAGGATGATTTCCGAGTTACCGGTGCCCTTGAATTCTTCGAAGATCACCTCGTCCATGCGTGAACCGGTCTCAACGAGTGCCGTTGCGATGATCGTCAGCGACCCGCCTTCTTCAATGTTACGCGCCGCACCGAAGAACCGCTTCGGACGCTGCAACGCATTGGAGTCGACACCACCAGTCAGCACCTTGCCTGACGATGGCACCACCGTGTTGTAAGCCCGGCCAAGTCGTGTGATCGAGTCGAGAAGGATCACGACGTCACGCTTGTGCTCGACAAGGCGTTTCGCTTTTTCGATAACCATTTCAGACACTTGTACGTGTCGAGACGGCGGCTCGTCGAAGGTCGAGGCGATCACCTCTCCCTTCACGTTGCGCTGCATATCGGTGACTTCTTCCGGCCGTTCATCGATCAGTAAAACGATCAGGTAGGTCTCAGGATGGTTGGCGGTAATTGAATGCGCAATGTTCTGCAGCAGCACGGTTTTACCCGTACGCGGCGGCGCCACGATCAACCCACGCTGCCCCTTACCGAGGGGGGAAACAATATCGATCACCCTTGAAGAGAGATCTTTGACCGTCGGATCCTCGATCTCCATTGAAAGCCGCTCAGTCGGATAGAGCGGGGTCAGGTTATCGAAGTGAATCTTGTGTTTGACCGCTTCGGGTTCTTCGAAATTAATCCGGTTGACTTTCAGCAACGCGAAGTAGCGCTCACCCTCTTTCGGACTGCGGATGTGCCCTTCAACCGTATCCCCAGTGCGCAAGGCAAATCGGCGGATCTGGGAGGGAGAAATGTAGATGTCGTCAGGACCAGGAAGGTAATTCGCGTCAGGAGATCGAAGAAAGCCAAAGCCATCTTGCAGAACTTCGACAACACCTGTGCCGATAATCTCAACTTCCTGGGTGGCAAGCTGCTTAAGAGTAGCAAACATAAGCTCCTGCTTACGCAACGTGCTCGCATTTTCGACGCCGACTTCTTCGGCAAAAGTCAACATCTCGGGGGGTGACTTGAGTTTCAAGTCTTCCAGCTTGATT
>JAJFHK010000514.1 GCA_021775655.1 Filomicrobium sp.
CAACGGCTCAAGCGCTCGATTCAGGAGCCAATAAACGCAGCCAAGCAAGAGTGCGCAAAGCAAGCCCAGAATATTCAACGTGTTCCAGATGTCGTCCCAGACTTCTGCGACTTCGTTTCGAGCATCGGTATTCAGCAGGAACCTGCCAAGGCCATCGAATGCTACCGGCAATTTAACCTGAACCGTCTGTTCGGGCTGGCGGAAAATTTCATGAAACCAGCTTGGGACTTCGCGGTGAGGCCGGGCTGGCTTCGACTGGGCGATTGTTCGCCCCCAGCTATCCTGCCAAGTTGCGCGCAAATGACGGTCCCCGTTGAAGTCGGCAATGAGTAGATGCAGACGTCGGCTAGGATCAGCCGCCTCCTCGACATCGTCAACGGCGTTCGTCGCAATGCGCGTGCCAACGGCAATCGCGGCCGCCATTTCGGCTTCGACCTTAGAGAGCGCGTGCCAATAACTGATTGACGCGCCGAACAGAAGCGCGATCAGAGCGACCGCAACAATCGAAGCGACAAGGGTAGACTTGAGCGTCATGCTTTTTCCAAGTGGGCCCGCGAGCAAACTGCAGCCTATTATAACCGATCCGTTATTGTGACATGTGGGCGATTGCCAAAATTCGTCAATTCGGGATCATAGCCCATACCGATGCGGGAAAATTGCCTGCAAGAAACGTTCGCAATGGGCCGCCCGTGGCCCAGGTCGGACCGCCGGATGTTGGCAGTCCGAATGATTAACTAGAATCAACTCGATTCTGCACGGGATAGGCGCAGTGACAGTTCCGAACGGTCATCGACGCCTTGACCGATCATTGCGGGAAGGAACTGCAGCGCGGCCGTATCCGTCTGCGTCGCTTTTTTCAATGACCCGCATTCGTACCGGAGCGGGTCTTAGATTGCGAAGTATCGCGTTCGCGTCGTTTTCGAGGGTACGTCTTTGAAGACGCGCCACTCCACGGTCTGCGGCCAGAATCTATCTCGTCTCTGCCGCTACGGAAAGATTGGTATTCGAACTGCTGGAACGCACTTACGCGCATTCCCCATTCCCATTAAGTTCTTTACGCTGGCAGCCGCGGCCGCGGCCAGATCAATATCGACAAACCACATTTCATAACGGGAGATTTCAATGAACGCATCTGATTCACAATTCGGTGGCAGCCCCAGGGTGGAGGCGCGCTTATTTGGTCCCGGAAAAAAGCGGATTTTGACGCTCGACGGCGGTGGCGTGCGCGGCATCGTTACGATCGCATTCTTGAAACAAATGGAGAGCGAGCTTCGCAAGGCCACCGGAAACCCAAAGCTCGTTTTGTCGGATGTGTTCGATATGATCGCCGGCACCTCTGTTGGGTCCATGCTTGCAACTATGCTGGCCCTTGGCCGCGAGGTCGATGAGATCGAAGCGGTCTTCAGGGAACTCGCTCAGAAGATATTCATCGGACGCGAAACGATGCTTGGCCAGAAGCGATTTGATGCCCGGCCGCTGGTCAACGGTGCGCGCAGCATCGTCAAGGAGGAGACGCTGGGGTCGCACGAGCTTATTACCGGACTGTGCCTTATTGCAAAACGCGTCGACACAGGTTCACCCTGGGTATTGTCGAATAATCCGAAGATGCCGTTCTTCCATGACGGAGAAAACTTCCGCGGCAACAAACATTACAATCTCGTGAGTATCATTCGCGCCAGCACGGCGGCTCCCTTCCTGTTTACGCCAACGGAAATTACCATCCACACCGATGAAAACGGTACAGACGAAACCGGGATGTTCGTCGATGGTGGCATTTCACCGCACAATAACCCAGCGCTGCAACTGCTCACGCAAGCGGCACTGCCTTGCTACAATCTCAACTGGTCTCTTGACCCTGATGACTTGCTTATGATCTCGGTCGGGACCGGGCATCACCGGACTTGTATCAAAAAGCGCAAGCCTGTTCTGGCAGGCTGGAAAGCCTTCTTTGCCCGGCAGGTCGACAAACACCTTCCAGGAGATATTGAAGAAGCAGCCTTTGCCGCCGCGGCGCTGCGCGGGCTGATAGGAGACGCTGAAGTTTTCGGGCTGAAGGTCCTGCAGGCGCTGTCACATCCGCGGTTCAGCTGGAGGATCAATTCCGAAATCAGCAACCTTGATGGCGAATTCATCCTCAATGCATTCAAAGGCATTCATGAAGACAAGGCGAACAGAGGCCTCTTAAGATTCCAGCGCTACAACCTGCCGCTTGAGCCCGACCTCGTGAAGCCGGAGTATGATATCGATGCGCCGATGGAAGAACGCGAGAAGCTGTTTGCCATCGACGATCCGACCAAGATCGATGACCTGTTCCGGCTGGCTTCGCAGGCGGCGTCACGGCAAGTTTCCATTAAAGATTTCGACGGGTTTCTATAATGAGCGGTATTGGAACATTGATCAGTCACAGCAAGATTCGGCTGCTGTTCCATTAGGAAATGCTTGCAGCCGATGCTACTGGACCGAAGTCACTTCGGGCGCAAGAAACCGCACTGACAATACGTTACGCATCAAGGTTTGGCCGCGGAACTGTGTTCGGACTGGGCAGTGTCGATGCGGCCGGTGATCTGCTCCCAGGAAATAAAGCCGCCGCCGAACTAAAATTCGAACCGGTCCACTCAACGGGGGCTACCGAGAAAATCATGTACGAGGATGGCGGCTGGCTCTTATCTATTTGTGCGCTGGTGGTGGCTGGCGTCCTCTGCGCGCGCGTCGCATGGGCATGTTATGATGCTCGCCGACGTCGTTTTACCGGGCCAGACGCGATGGTTTGGGCTGGCTTGTCAGCTGTGTTCTTGGCTTACGGACTACTGAAGCTCATCAAAGGTTTTGGCTGGCTGAGGGGATGGGGCGGCTGGCTGCGCGACCTTGCTAAGCAGCAGGATCTTTACGCCGATCGTCATATGTTTCAGGTCATTGCGACGATCGCCGTTGCGGTTGTCGTTGCCGCTCTGTTTTTTTACGGGGTTCTGTGGATGCGGCACGTGATCAAGCGCTATCGT
>JAJFHK010000515.1 GCA_021775655.1 Filomicrobium sp.
ACTTAGATTAGCTCCAAGGGCGACAAGTACGACCGTCGTAGATCCTGCTGCTGCCACGTTTAATTACTCCGGCTTTTCTCTTAGGATTGTCGAAATGTGATTGCGATGGGGTTCTAACGACTCAAGGATGTAACATGATGCTGCGAAAGTTTGTTCCGTCAATCTTGGTTCTGAGTTTCTTAGCGGCGGGAGGCCTTGAAGCCAAGGCAGGCAAAGCCGACGTCATCGCTGCGGAGGCCGAACGGCAGCCCGATGGGCGCTATACAGTATCGGCCACGATCCGACACGCTGATGAGGGATGGGAGCACTATGCGGACCGTTTTGATGTGATGACGCCTGACGGCAAGATCATCGGGGAACGTGTCCTTGCGCATCCTCACGTCGAAGAACAACCGTTCACGCGTTCTCTAAACGGCGTGGCGGTTCCTGATGGTGTGGAAGAGATACGGGTGCGCGCCCATGACAAGGTACATGGCCTGGGCGGGCAAGAGGTGACCGTCAAGCTGTCCCGTTAGTGAGCCAATGATCGGAAATGGTTATGCAGCGAAAATACTGTCGGCAGAACCGAAGGTGACCTGATCGGCAGACGTGACACCCTCCAGCTCGGCGATTGCCACTTCTTTTCCGCCGATTGTCGCCATTACCGTCATGCCATTTTCGCTCTCCACGAGCCTCGGTCCGTCTGCATCGTTCCTACCAATATCTGTGAGATCGATTACGTCGCCAACCTCATAGTCGGTGATTAAGTCGGCGCCGCGATGATTGCCATGTTCATCGATGATGTCGCGTCGCGCGTATTGGAAGACATCATTGCCCTCGCCCCCGCTGAGCGTATCAACGCCACCTGCTCCTCGGATGACATCATTACCGGAACCACCTTCGAATGCTTGTGCGCGGTCGCTACCACGGAAGCTATCGTCGTGGTTTGAACCAATGAAGGTTTCGATGCTGTCGAAGGTCAGGCTGACGGGACCCGTTGCGTTTTTCTTGCTGGCGTTGATTGTCACGCCGCTATCGATCCGTGAGAAGTCGAGAGTATCGAGTTCCCCATCGCCATCGTAAGTGTCGGACCCTGTGCTGGCGTAAATATAGTCATTCCCGGAACCCCCAGAAATCCGGTCGTCTCCAGCACCGCCGTCTAAAACGTCGTTACCGCTATTGCCATACAAACTGTCGTTGCCTCCATCACCGAAGAGGGCGTCGTTTCCGCTGTTTCCTTCGATGGTGTCGTTGCCACTTCCCCCAGAGATCAGGTCTTTGCCGGCGCCGCCGTTGAGCATGTCATCGCCGCTGTTGCCGTTCAGTTTGTCGTTTCCGTCTTCACCGAACAGCTTGTCGTTACCTGAGTCGCCCCGGATTGAATCGTTGCCATCGCCACCATGCAATTCATCGGCGCCTTTGCCGCCGCGCATGGTGTCCTTGCCGCCCTCTCCAAAAGCGATGTCGTCGTTGTTCTTGGCGTTGATATAATCCGCTGAGCGCGAACCCAACAGAACATCGTTCTGTGAGGTGCCGATGAGATCGCCGCCCTTAGCCTCAGCGTACACCCATTGGGCATCACCATCTTCAGCAAGGTATGCGCCCCGCGCCATCCCTTTGATGTCGTCGATAGAGATGGAATTGTCTTCTGGCGTCTGTCCGATGACCTCGATGCCATAGCGCGCCAGCACGTCGCCGCTGGCGTTGATCGAATTGTCGGTGATTGTGTTGCCGGCAGCCTCGTAAGCCAGGTTGCCCGGGCCGGGGTTACTCGGAGCGTACGCTTCGATCTCGACTTCCGAATAACCTTCGTCCTTGGATTGGGAGTTATTGTGGATGTCGTTGTTTTGGACGAGGCTATCTGAGGAGCCGTAGAGGCGCACGCCTTGGCGACCGTTTTCGTAGATCTCCATACCCTCGACCGTGACATGGTCAGAAAATTGTACCAGCACGCCTTCGCGGCCGTTGCCATAGCTGGAACCACCTGTGAATGTGACGATGGACGGGCTTTCAATGATTTCGGAACCGCGCTGCACCACGAAACCAGCGCCGCTGTTGTCATGGGAAACGTTGTCTGTAAACAGGAGATCCTGTGACGTCGTCACGACATTGAAGCCATGGCGGCCGTTGTCATAGCTCTCATTTCCAACGATGTTGGCCTCGACGATCATGTCGAGCACGAAACCGTCGACGGCATTGTCGTGGGCAACGCTATTCTGAATCGTCAGGCGCTCGGTCAGTTCATGGGGGTCGAATCCATAGCGCGAGACGTTCTCAATCTCGACGCGCATGACTGTAACGTCCTGATCAGCGATCGTTTGACCAGGCTCGGGGCCGGTAAAGAACCCGTCAACCTGGCCGCTCGTGTTGGATTTGTTGCCGTCTATGGTGAGATCGGCGATGCCCCAGTTGGTTGTCTCCTCACCCCAGGGTGAACGAACGAGGCCGGTGACAGTACCCTCGTGACCGTCAACCAGTCGCAGAACGCTGTCGCCCATTCCCGCTCCCTGGACGTAGACGTTGCTCAATACATGGATGCTTCCATAGCCATCAGGATCAGCTTTGATGCCGAATGTTCCTTCAGGAATAACGACGATGCCGCCACCGGCGGCATGCGCGGCGTTGATAGCAGCCTGAATCATTGGACGGTTGTCGATATTCGGGTCGGCGATAGCGCCGAAGTCAGTAATGTCGAAGGTTGGACCGCTGATCGCGGCTGCTGGATCCGTGAAACTCTGCGGTACGCCAAATTCGTAAACCGGACGGGTATCGATCCCATCCGCCCGAGTCGTCGTCTCTGTCAGAGCTGGAACACTCATTCGCTGGGGCGTCCATAATCGCGCGCACGGGTCCGGCACCCATGTCTAGTGCTGCCGACTTTACCGGCTAAGCGCTTCCAGCCCGTTTCATGAATTGGTAAGATTTGAAACAAATCCCGGAAGCCGCCTGTAATTGTAGAAAAACCCGCAAGCGAAAGCCTGCGGGTCGTTCCATTCTGGCGGTGAAGCCGGGTCTATTTTGGCGGTTGGCCATCTGCCGGCGGAGGGCTGGCGCCGTCGTCCTTTAGAGCACCTTCGGCGGCTTCTTTGGCCTTTTCATACGCCTTGCCAGCAGCGTCCTTAGTTTGCTCGTAGGCCTTACCGGCGGCATCCTTAGTCGTCTCGTAAGCCTTGCCGGCTGCTTCCTTGGCCTGCTCTAGAGCCGGCCCGGCTTGTTCCTTGGCTTTCTCGTACGCCTCTTTGGCCGTCTCCGAAGATTTGTCGGTCAGTTCGCGGGCTTTTTCCATTGCGCGCTCAAGCAAAGACTTCTTCGGTTCGGCGCGTTTGAAGCCGGGCACCGATTTTAGCATTTCCTGCGTGACACCTGGAAGTACGACCACCCGTTTACCGTCACGATCCTGGAACTCAAACGCGCCAAGGTTAACGCCGACTCGCTTCTCAGCAATTCCGAGGAATCCGCCGGTCCCCATGATCACACCTTGAACGCGGTTCCAGTCGTTGAGAATTACGTCTTCAATGTCGCCAATAATCTTGCCGTCGGCGCCTTCGACCTTGGCACCAATGAGGACGTCCTTGGCCAAGTAGTTTGCCTCGGGCTGAGCATCGATGAAGGTGTTCGCCGGTATTGCGGCTGCATCGGCGGCAGGTGTTTCGGCAAGAGTTGGCGTCGCAAGCAATAGCGCGGCAGCTGCTGCCACCAGTGAAATTCTGAGCGTCATGAGTATCTCAACCTCCATCCTCTTCAGATTCGTTGGCCTGGCTAACCTCTGCCAGTCAACTTCCCAAGCCGAACTGTGTCACCGGGGCATTTTTGTGCCGATCCGGCATGCCTCATGGGATTTAGTGGCACTCTATGTCGGCAGCAAGTCGGCGGTGTCTCGTTCCGCCGCGGTCAATAGCGTTGAATCAGCGCATGGCGGGTGCTTTTTAGGGGATGAAGCGGTTGTGGGGAATGGGCCGACATTGCGGCGTTAGCCCCACTTGGGCTAAGAGTGTGCAGCACGACGGGCCGTCTAGATCAGGGTAACTTGTTCGACGTCACACCTTATGCCGTGCGGTGCATTGAAATTATCCGCGGATTTCAAATCAAGTGGCAGACAATTCGAATACGCCGGGCGCCGGTCCAGGCGGCCCGCACGACATCCGACCGGTGTCAATTACTGACGAGATGAAGCGCTCGTACCTCGAGTACGCAATGAGCGTTATCGTGTCGCGTGCGCTTCCAGACGTCCGCGACGGGCTAAAGCCCGTTCACCGCCGCATCCTCTACACGATGGGCGAAATGGGGCTTGCCTGGAATAAGCCCTATAAGAAGTCGGCGCGTGTTGTCGGCGACGTGATGGGCAAGTTGCATCCACACGGTGATTCGGCGATTTACGATGCACTTGTGCGGCTTGCTCAGGACTTCTCTATGAGCCTGCCGCTGGTTGACGGTCAGGGCAACTTTGGCTCGGTCGACGGCGATCCACCAGCAGCGATGCGCTATACCGAGTGCCGCTTGCAGAAGGTCGCCGAAGCACTTCTCGACGACCTCGACAAGGATACTGTTGATTTCCAGGAGAATTACGACGGTTCGGAAACCGAACCATCGGTGCTGCCCGCAAAATATCCAAACCTGCTGGTTAACGGTGCGGGCGGCATTGCCGTCGGTATGGCGACCAACATTCCGCCGCACAACCTTGGCGAAGTCATCGATGGCTGCCTGGCGTTGCTCGACAGTCCCGAAATTACTATCGACGAACTTATCGAAATTATTCCCGCACCTGATTTTCCGACGGGCGCGCTGATTCTCGGTCGTGCAGGAGCCACTGCTGCCTATCACAAGGGGCGCGGCTCCATCATCATGCGGGCTCAGGTCGACGTGGAGGAGATCCGCAAGGACCGTCAGGCGCTGATCGTCACTTCAATACCCTATCAGGTCAACAAGCGCGTCCTTATCGAAAAAATCGCTGATCTCGTGCGCGAGAAGCGCGTTGAGGGTATCTCCGATATCTGGGACGAGTCGAATCGTGACGGCATGCGCATCGTCATCGAATTGAAGCGCGATGCCGTGGCCGATGTAATCCTCAATCAGCTGTGGCGCTTCTCAGACCTGCAGACCTCATTTGGCGCCAATATGCTGGCGATCAATGGAGGGCGCCCGGAGCAGCTGAACCTCAAGGATATGCTGCAAGCATTCGCCGCTTTCCGCGAAGAAGTTGTGACTAGGCGCACGAAGTTCTTGTTGAACAAGGCCCGTGATCGCGCTCACGTCCTGGTTGGCTTGGCCATCGCCGTGGCCAACATCGACGAAGTCATAAATCTGATCCGCCGTGCGCCGTCGCCTGCTGTTGCAAA
>JAJFHK010000516.1 GCA_021775655.1 Filomicrobium sp.
TGACGTGGTCAATACGCACGACGAAACCGACATCGCCAACATCATCTACCAACTCGGCGAAGAACGGCGCTCACGCGCAATAGCCAAAGCGATAATTACCCGACGCGCAGAAGAGCCGTTCACCCGCACGCTCGACCTTGCTGAACTCATCGCAAAGGTTATTGGCCGCGGTCCCCCAGGCAAGAATCCAGCGACACGAACGTTCCAGGCCCTGAGAATGTACGTCAACGACGAACTCGGCCAACTCGTCAAGGGACTTGCGGGTGCCGAACGCGCCTTGAAACCCGGCGGACGCCTTGTTGTTGTGACCTTCCATTCAATTGAAGACCGCATCGTCAAGCGGTTCATCGCGACCCGGTCTGGCAAGACGGAAGGCGTCTCTCGCCACTTGCCGGCACCAATTGATTCGATTTTGCCCGCAAGTTTCCAAATCATTAACCTTCGCTCGTTAACCTCTTCGAAAGCTGAATTGCAAGGTAACCCGCGTGCCAGGTCGGCACGGCTGCGCTCTGCGATCCGCACCGATGCAGATCCTTGGTCAGTCAACGCGGGAGATCTCGGAATACCGAAGCTCAACGTTAAGAATTGAGCGCGTCCCAAACCGGGACTTGAAGCGGCATTTCAAAGGGTGGCGTCCCATGCGAATTCTAATAACCATCGCGGTTTTCGCGACATTGGCGAGTGCCTTTGCGCTCTACGCAGTCAATTATGAAACCCGTGGACTCGCAGATGATGTGCGTAAGCGCGAGCAGAAGATCGAAAAAACTCACCGAGACATTGCCATATTGAAAGCCGAGCGCGCGCACTTGGCACGCCCGGAACGTATCGGCGAACACGCACGCAGACTTGGCCTCAGACCCGCAACCAGGAACCAATTCTCGGCCTATCCTGACCCCGATCCACTGCGATCGAAAGTCGCGAGGTAACCGGGCCATGGCAACAGCAGAAAGGTCCCTCGACGCGGCCAGAACCAGCCAGCGAAATGGTTATGGCTCAAGCAGTTCAGGCGTCATAATCACGCCCGGTCTTTCCGACGGCACTCTGAGCCGCCCCTCAAAGGAGCACTCGACTCCGCGTCGTACTACTCAATCGGAACGCCGCGAGAGCCGTATCCGCGCGCTTCTCGCAATCGCAGTCATGGGTCTCGCTTTCTTCACCGTCGGCAGCCAACTCATTCACCTTGCCCTACAGGGGCAGAACGACCAGCGGATCGCGATGAGCGCACCGATTGCCACGGCATTCGCGCGTCCTGACATCGTCGACCGCAACGGCCGGTTGCTGGCCGGCGACATCGTCATGCAGTCGCTCATCGCAGACCCTTCCGTCGTTCTTGATGTCGAGGAAATTGTCGCCAAACTTGCCGCCGTCCTGCCGAACCTCAGTGCCGACGCCATCCGCGACGCGCTCTCTGACCGCTCGAAGAAATTCGCCTGGTTGCGTCGCGGATTGTCGACGGCAGAAGCCCAACAAATCCACAACCTCGGTCTGCCTGGCCTCGACTTCCGGCCCGAGCTGCGTCGAGCTTATCCGCTGGGACGAACTGCCGGTCACGTCCTCGGTTTCGTTGATATCGACAACAAGGGCCTGGCAGGAATCGAACAGTTCCTTGATAGCAGCAAGTATGTCGAACCCGTGCACGGACCCTCGCTATCGGCTCGCCCGCCGCTGCGCCTGTCGCTTGACGTCGCTGTCCAATTCGCCGTCGAAGAAGAGTTGGCGGATGCCATGACTCGCTACAAAGCGAAGGCGGCAACAGGCATCGTCATGGATGCTAAATCAGGCAAGATCGTCGCCGCAGTTTCATTGCCGGGTCGCGATCCGGGCATTGTTGACGAGCGCTTTGAAAAAAAACGCATCGACAAACTAACTGCTGGGACTTTCGAACTCGGTTCGATCTTCAAAACGATGACGCTCGCGATGGCCCTCGACGCCGGCACTGTCGAGCCCGATAGCATTATCGATGTACGCCAACAGCTCGAAGTCGATGGCTACCCAATCAAAGACGCCCACCCCGCAGGACGTCCGCTTTCGGTAACGGAAGTCTTCCTCAAATCCTCCAATGTCGGCGCAGCAATGCTGGCCCTGGCGGATGGTACGGACAAGCAAAAAGCATTCCTCAAGCGCATTGGCCTGACCACGCAAATCGCAACGGAAGCCGGACCTGTCGCACCGCCAAGCCTACCCTCTCGCTGGGGTGATATCGAAACGGTCACGGTCGCCTACGGTCACGGTTTGGCTGTTTCGCCATTGCAGTTTGCCGCCGCAGGCGCAAGCTTGGTCAACGGCGGCCGCAAAGTGAGACCGACATTCCTGCGGGACAGCGCTATCTCCGCCAACACCGACAACCCGGTCGGTGAACAGGTCTTGCATCCGGAAACGAGTCGCACCATCCGTACCCTGATGCGCTCAAACGTCGAAAGCGGCTTTGGCACTGGTACGCGTGCCGGCGTTCCCGGCATCAGAATCGGTGGCAAAACCGGAACCGCGGAAATTGCCGGTAAGGGCGGCTACCGAGAGAAAGCCGTTATAGCTTCCTTCTTTGCTGCCTTCCCGATAGACGCTCCCCGCTATGTCACGCTTGTCAGCCTCTTTGAACCAACCGGCACAACCGAAACTGGCGGAATGATCACTGCCGGCCGCAACGCCGCACCGGCCACGTCAAGAATTGTCGCGAGAATCGCCCCGCTACTTGGGTTCCTTCCAAGCGAACAGCCTCTTTGAAAGCGAACTTTGACAAACACAGTTTGACGGCCACAACCGCGCGCCATATGAACGCCCACCAAAGCACAGCGCGGCAAGGCATCTGGCGCGTGCATTCCGATTAGGTACGACCGGTCAGGCCAAGATGAAGCTTTCGCAGATTATTGCAAAGACACCGGACCTCGACGCCCTTAATTCGCAAGTTGACGGCGACATCGAAATTGCCGGCATCACCGCGGACAGTCGTGAGGTGCGGCCTGGATTCTTGTTCGCAGCACTTCCCGGTGTCTCGATTGACGGAGCCAAATTTATCCCAGCCGCGATTGCTGCTGGTGCAA
>JAJFHK010000517.1 GCA_021775655.1 Filomicrobium sp.
TGGGGAAACAGGATGTTGAAACAGCGATGTATTTTGGGCGGCAAGGTGAATGTTAGATGAGCGGCAAAGGTCGAATAAGAATCGAAGGTAGTTTGAAAATAGATGGCATTTGAACCGAATGAGAAACACCGCCACCGGAATGCCCGGCGGCGGTGTTTTCTGGGAAGTCAGCAACAGGCTGGCAGCTAGCCTTCGGCTGCAGGGGCTTCTGCTTCTGCAGGCGCTTTGGCAGCTTCCTCCGCTGCCTTCTTCTTTTCTTCTTCAGCGGCGACGCGCTCCTGAGCCTTCTTCTTCGGCTTGGACTTTTCGGGGTTACTGCGCGCCTCGCGCTTCATGAGGTCGGCCGCATCCAGGAAGCGGGCGACCCGGTCGGTTGGAAGGGCGCCGACCGACAACCAGTGCTTGATGCGCTCAACGTTCAGTTTGATCCGGTCCTCTGAGTCTTTGGGAAGCATCGGGTTATAGGTGCCGATACGTTCGATATAGCGGCCATCGCGCGGCGAGCGGATGTCGGCAGCGACGATGTAGTAATACGGGCGCTTCTTGGAGCCGCCGCGGGCTAATCTGATTTTGACTGACAAGTTGGGTTTCCTTTCGAGTGAGTTTGTTCGTTTGAGTTTGTATTAGTTGGATCGGTACTTAGTCGGTGAATTTGGGTTGGCCGGAGAGGCGGCGGTACAGCCCCTTGCTCGATTTGGCAGCTAGCACGATTGACACTGCGAGCAGAATGCAGGCAAACGCCGCGTTGAATTCGGTGAGGAGGTAGGAAGGCACGCCCGGTGCTTCGATGGCGCTAGGCTTGTACCAGTACTCGCAGGAGACAGAACATTTCAGCATCTCCTACTTCCTCTTTTTCTTTTTCTTTTTGCCGCCGTGACCGGGCATCGCGGGAAGGCCTGGTCCGCCGAGGCCTGGTAGGCCGCCGCCGCCGAGACCGGGGAGAAGACCGCCAGGTGCGCCACCGAGGCCTGGGAGTGAAGGAGCATTGCCAGAGGCGGTAGGCTTCGCGCGGCCACCCGCGTCGGGCAAGGCATCGCGCAATTCAGCTGGAAGTTGCTCGAGGGCTTTGGGATCGAGGCCGGCGAGTTCTTGCTGCATGGCTGCGAGTTCGGCTTCGCTTGGGCTGCCGCCACTGCCTCCTGGCAATCCCAGTCCTTGACCCATGCCGCCCATCATTCGGCCCATCATGCCTTTCTTGCCCATAGACTTCATCATGTCGGCCATTTGGCGGTGCATCTTCAAAAGCTTGTTGATGTCCTGGACTTCGGTGCCGGAGCCCTTGGCGACCCGGCGTTTGCGCTTGGCGTCGAGCACTTTGGGGGCACGGCGTTCCTTTGGCGTCATCGATTGAATTATGGCGCGCTGGCGTTTCATGGCTTTCTCGCCTGCGCCGAGGTCGCCCATCTGGCCTTTCAGCTTGCCCATGCCAGGGAGCATGCCCATCAGTCCCTGCATGCCGCCCATGCGCTCCATTTGCTGGAGTTGTTCGGCAAGGTCTTCAAGGTCGAAGGCGCCCTTGCGCATCTTTTGCGCGATCTTCGTTGCCTTCTCAGCGTCGATCGTTTGCGCAGCCTTTTCGACGAGGCTGACGACGTCGCCCATGCCGAGAATGCGGCCGGCGATGCGTTCGGGGTGGAAGTCTTCGAGTTCATCCCACTTCTCGCCGACACCAAGGAGCTTGATCGGCTTACCGGTGACGGCGCGCATGGACAGTGCCGCGCCGCCGCGGCCATCGCCATCGGCACGGGTCAGGACAATGCCGGTTATGCCGATACGGCCATCGAAGGCTGTGGCGGTGTTCACTGCGTCCTGACCGGTGAGACTGTCAGCAACAAGTAGGACTTCGTGGGGGTTGGTTGCAGCTTTGACTTCGGCGACTTCGGCCATCAATGCTTCGTCGACGGTGACGCGGCCGGCGGTGTCGAGCAGGACGGCGTCGTAGCCGCCGAGTTTGGCTGCTTCCATGGCGCGCTTGGCGATCTGCAATGGCGATTGGCCGGCGACGATTGGCAGCGTGTCGATTTCGGTCTGCTCGCCAAGGACCCGGAGTTGCTCCTGAGCTGCGGGACGGCGCGTATCGAGCGACGCCATCAGAGGCTTTTTGCGGTCCTTTGTCTTCAGGCGGTAGGCGATCTTGGCGGTCGATGTCGTTTTACCCGAACCCTGGAGGCCGACCATCAGGATTGGCACGGGTGGAACGGCGTTAAGGTCAATTGGGTCGGCGTCCGAGCCCAGCATAGCAACGAGTTCGTCGTGGACCAGCTTGACGACCAACTGGCCGGGCGTGACGGATTTCAGGACTTCGCGGCCGACAGCCTTTTTCCTGACTTCGTCGACGAACGATTTAACGACATCCAAGGCCACGTCGGCTTCAAGCAACGCGCGGCGGATTTCGCGCATGGCCTCGTTGACGTCGGACTCGCTGAGGGCACCACGTTTGGTGAGCTTGTCTAGGACGCCTGAGAGGCGATCTTGTAACGATTGGAACATCTAGTCTCTGTTGGTTTGCCAACACGTCCTAAAGTTGTGTTGGACTGGAGTTTGGCCAACGCATCTCACGGCCGTATTAGGCTGATCAGGCTCCGGGGATCTTCATTTTGGTCCAGTCCTGCATGACGTGCTTCTGGTAGGCGGGCCGGGTTTTCAGGCGCTCGTACCAGGCTTCGAGGTTGGGCACTTCCGGACGGTTGATTGGTAGCGTGAAGTAGCGATGCATCAGCGTACCGATCTCGATGTCGACGAATGTCAAAGTGTCGCCGACGAGATAGTCGTGTTCTCCGAGCGCGCTATCAAGGATTTGGAATGAGGTTCCGACACGATCGGCAGCGGCTGCGACCGAAGTCGTATCGCGTTCGGCGGCGGTGATGCGGACCAGTGGAATGAACGTTTTGGCGATGAAGTCGACATAAACGGTACTCTCGCACCAGATCGACCATTGGGTTGCCAGGGCGCGTGCCTTGACGTCAGCGGGCAACAGTTTGCCAGCACCATGAGCTTCCGCAAGGTAACGGACGATTGCGCCTGATTCCCAGATCGAGAAATCGCCGTCTTCGAGTACCGGGATTTTGCGGTTTGGGTTGAGCGCAATGTATTCGGGGGCGTCGAGGCCACCAAAGGCGCCGCCAACGTCGACGCGTTCGTAGGCCAGCCCGAGTTCGTCAAGTGCCCAGAGCACCTTTTGTACGTTGACGGATGTATCGCGTCCCCAGACTTTTAACATTCGCTGCGACTGTCCTTTTGAGCTTGGCTACGCCATAAAGCCGTTCGAATCGGACCAAAACAAAACGCATCCACGGGCGAATCTCGCCGGCGGATGGGGACCCTTTTGCATCAAATCACTTGGTTGCCGTTTTTCAGGCTCAAGGAAAACCGTGCAAAAGGGTGGCTCGTTTGGATCGGGCCGTTTCGCGGTTAAGCGCCAGTTTCTGGGCGATCTCGCCGATGTTGTCAACCAACGCAGCGAGATTGCTTTGCGGTAGACGCCATGGACAGCAGGCGGGAACAGCGTTAATCGGCAGTTGGGCGGGGAAATCTCAGGGAAGGACTTGGTCAGAATGGTGAGAACCGGTTTGGCAGTGCCGATCACCATATGCGCGGCGATTGCCGCAGCAGGGTGCGGCGGCAATCCATTTTCAGGAGGCAGTTCGCCGTTTTCGAAGGCTTCGAACAACGAGCTCTTGTTTGTAAGTGCGGCGCCGACCTGGGATCTCGATAAGAACAATGCGGTCACATGCGAAGAATGGCAGCGCTATACGACCGAGCTATTCACCGAAGGCGATGCGAACAAAGATGGGTTTTTGACGGTCGAAGAATACAAGACGGTGATCAAGTCGGATCGGCTGTTTGAATCTGCCGATCATGCTTATTTCGACGCCAACAAAGACGGAAAAGTTGCGTTGCAGGAAATGACATCGAAGCAGAACCCGGCATTTGCGATTCTTGACAAAAACAAGGATTGCCAGATCGGCTCCAACGAGATCGTGCAGACGCGCCAGGTGCAGAATTTGAAAAGCAAGGGCGACGCTGCGTCAAGCGACCTGCCAGGAGGCGGTCCTGGCGGTCCAGGCGGTCCAGGTAGCCGCTGACGTAGTGGCTACCTGCAACTCTGCGATACCTACTTCGGCGACAGTCGCAAGAGTTCGCCTTTGCTATCATCGGTGAGGATGTAAACAGCGCCATCCGGGCCTTCGCGAATATCGCGAATGCGGTCGCCGCGATCGGTCAGAAGTTTTTCTTCCGCAACGACCTTGCCATTGTCCAAGACGAGGCGGGCCAATCTTGCACCCGCCAAACCGCCTACTAGAAGGTTGCCCTTCCAGTTGGGGAAAAGGTCTCCGCTGTAGAGTTCAAGGCCCGATGTGGCAATAGACGGATCCCAGTAATAGACCGGCTGCTCCATGCCTTCCTGCTCGGTGCCGATGCCGATTTTTCCGCCGGAGTAGTGCCGGCCATAGCTGATCACCGGCCACCCGTGATTGCGGCCGGCTTTTGGATTGTTCAGCTCATCACCGCCTCGTGCGCCGTGTTCGACCGTCCAGAGCTGGCCTGTGGCGGGATCAAGCACTGCGCCTTGCAGGTTGCGGTGTCCCATTGACCAGACTTCCGGGGCCCATCCAGACTTGCCGTCAGTGCCCGGATTGCCGGGGGCCGGTGCTCCGTCGCGAGTAATGCGCAGCACTTTGCCGATTGGTACGCCTGCATCTTGTGCCTTGTCGCTTTGGTTGCCGCGATCTCCCGTCGTCACGAAAAGTGCGCCACCGTTGTCGATGACGATTCGCGAGCCGAAGTGGCGGCTGGACCGGATTGCAGGCTTCTGCTGGTAGATTACCGTGACGTCTTCAAGCCGACCCCCATCGCCATCAAGAACAAGCTTGCCGCGTCCGACTGACGTTCCTGCCTTGCCGCCTTTGCGCGGTTCGGCGAACGAAAAGAAGATTGTACCTGTTGTTGCGAAGTCTTTGGAGAGCCGAACATCGAGCAAGCCGCCCTGGCCATTCGCAAAGACCTTTGGCACGCCGTCCAGGGGGCCAGATTTCTTGCCGTCGGAAGTAATGATGCGCATCCGTCCGGGGCGCTCGGTTACAAGCATGCGGCCGTCGGGTAAGAACTGCAGTGCCCAGGGATTGACCAAACCGGTTGCGATCTTATCGACCTTGATAGCGGTCGGCGGAGCCTTCGGCGCCTCGGTGATGAGGGCCTGGCTTGGCGTGATGCCGAGGATCGTCGCGGTCGCTGTGGCGGCTGTTAGCGCGCGTAGGGAATGCAGCTTGAGCGGAGCGATTGTCGGCAAAAATTTCGTAGATTTCATGTCGTGGTCAACGTCCTTTGATTGGCATAGAGATCGTTTGTTCAACTCTCTAATATAGGTGCGCAAGGGCGTGTCAGACCTTTGGCGGTGCGCTCAACCATTCGTGATCGGGGTGGACAGCACAGATGCGCTGGACAGCGCGTTCAGGGTTTTCAAGGCAACGGTGTTCATAAGCGATGGGCACGAGCCTGCCTGAGACTGCTTCCAGCAACTCACCTGGACGCAAGAGAAAGTCAGGGTTTGAGGGCTTGCCAAAGAGCTCGTTGCCGACAGCGAATGTCTCATAAATCAGCATTCCGCGGGAGCCGACGGCTGAAACGATATCAGCGAGTATCGGCCGCCATAGGTAATTTGTGACGATGACGATGTTATATGTCGCGGGCGGCGCGAACACGGCGTTTTCGGACTCCAGGTCCTCCGCGCATAGCGTCACCCAGGGGTCGTCCGCAAACCGTGCGGCCCTGGAAATATCCTTGTCGATTGCGAGCACATGAAGCCCTAGAGCACGACATGGGGCGATGTGTCTGCCAGCTCCGCAGGCGACGTCGAGCGCTTCGCCGCCCGGTCTGCCATCGTCTGACTCAACCGGTCCCATGGCATTTAGGAAGCGCGTTACCCAAGGTGATGGCGGACTAATTTTCTGCATGTTACGGGATCTCATTGTGGTTGCGGCCGTGAGCGCCGTTGCCAAGGTGCGATGCCTCCGCCATATAACGGCGTTATGAGCGCAGCGACAAAACCCATCGCATTCCAGAAGATGAATGGACTCGGCAACGAGATCCTGGTCGTGGATCTGCGTGGCAAGTCCAAGGTTTTCGAGCCTGACGAGGTCGAGGCGATCGCGAGCCGTCCTGAAACGCACTTCGACCAGATGATGGTCCTCGATAATCCACGGACGCCGGGCACGACAGCGTATATGCGCATCTACAACGCGGATGGGTCCGAGGTGTCGGCTTGTGGCAACGGCACACGTTGCGTTGGGCTAAGTCTTGCTCAAGCGACTGGCAATAGTGAGATGACGTTTGAAAGCGGCGCGGGTCTTTTAACCGTCGTTGTCGGGAGTGCCGACCAGATTACCGTGGATATGGGCGAGCCGAAGTTCGGCTGGGAAGATATCCCGCTCAACGAGGAATTTCGCGACGCCCGTATGATCGAGCTCCAGGTCGGGCCCATCGACAATCCGGTTCTGCATTCGCCTTCCGTGGTCAACGTCGGAAATCCGCATGCTGTTTTCTGGGTTGATGACGTTAATGCGCACGATCTGGGACGGGTTGGTCCGTTTCTAGAAAACCACCCGAGGTTCCCCGAAGGAGCGAATATTTCGTTGGCGCAGATTGCGTCGCGAGACCGGATCATTTTGCGGACTTGGGAGCGCGGTGCGGGTCTTACGAAGGCCTGCGGGTCAGCGGCGTGTGCGGCAGCGGTTTGTGCGGTACGCAAGAAGTTCGTCGAACGCAAGGTAACTGTTGCCTTGCCCGGAGGTGAACTTGAAATCGAGTGGACGCCGGCAGGCCGCATTTTGATGACAGGTCCTGCGGAATTCGAGCATGAAGGCGTGCTTCCAGACAGGGGCGGCGCAGCGTGAGCGATACCCTGACAAAGTCGAGGTCGACAGAACAACAAGCCAGTTCGACCGAGCCGTCGGTCATCACATTGGGCTGCCGGCTCAATACCTACGAATCGGAAGTCATGCGCGCGCATGTGAATGCTGCAGGGCTGACAGATACCGTCATCATCAATACCTGTGCCGTGACCGGTGAAGCGGTGCGCCAAGCGATGCAGACGATCCGCAGGCTGCGGCGCGAGCGCCCCGACGCCAAGATCATCGTAACCGGCTGTGCGGCACAGATCGAACCGGAGCGTTTTGCCGAACTGGATGCGGTGGATCATGTGATCGGTAACAGCGAAAAAATGCGTGCCGACACATTTTTGGAGTTGGCAACCGGTGAAGGAGAACGTGTCCGCGTCGACGACATCATGAGTGTGACGGAGACAGCGTCCCACATGATTGACGGATTCGGTTCCAGAGCGCGCGCCTATGTACAGATTCAGAACGGCTGCGATCACCGTTGTACGTTCTGCATCATTCCGATTGGTAGGGGGCCATCGCGCTCGGTTGCTGCCGGTGAGATTGT
>JAJFHK010000518.1 GCA_021775655.1 Filomicrobium sp.
CTTGCGCGGATAAGCTGAGCCTCCTGCGATGATCAGCTTAACGTTGTGTTCCTTGGCCAGGCGGCGAACTTCTTCCATGTCGATCAGGTGCGATTCGCGATCGACCCCATAGTGGAAGGGCTGGAACCATTTGCCTGACTGGTTGACAGGTGCGCCGTGAGTCAAATGCCCGCCGGCTGCCAACGATAGGCCAAGGATGGCATCGCCGGGCTTCAGCAGCGCGTTGAATACGCCCTGGTTGGCCTGACTGCCGGAATTCGGCTGGACGTTGGCGAATTCACAACTAAAGAGCTGCTTGGCACGGTCGATCGCCAACTGCTCTGCCAGGTCAACAAACTGGCAGCCACCGTAATAGCGCCTGCCGGGGTAGCCCTCGGCGTACTTGTTGGTGAGAACCGAGCCGGCGGCTTCAAGAACTGCGCGCGAGACGATATTTTCTGATGCAATCAATTCGATTTCGTGCTGCTGACGATCAAATTCCTTGGCGATTGCCGAAGCAATTTCTGGATCGCTTTCGGCCAGCGTTGCGGAGAAGAATGCATTGGTTGCGGCGCTGGATGCGTCCGTAGCTGTCGACATCGGGATTTTCCTCGTGTTCGCGCGGTTCTTGTAATTCGCCGGCGGGTGGCCGGAGCTGCTTTGAAGCGCCAAGGCCTGCAATGGGTTGCTGGGCGGCGCATGAACTAAAGTTCGTTCCTACCATCGTCTAGTCGCAACGGGCAAGACAACGCGGTCAAACTACGCACGTCCGCACGCGTTGGACTAGGAAAAATAGGGGTTCGAGGCCAATGGGTAGGATCTCGACTACCCAGGTTGGCAAGACGTCGTTGACCGGCTGGAGAATGACCCAGCTGGCACGCCCAGAATGCTCGACTGATTATTCCGCGGCCAGCTTGACGTAGTGACCCGATGCGACCGGGCAGCGCTCCCACAGTTCAGACAGTGAGTCCACAAGGTGGTCCATCAATGCATCTGTGTGCAGTGGGCCGGGCGTCAGACGGATTCGTTCGGTGCCGCGCGGCACGGTCGGGTAGTTGATCGGCTGCACGTATATCCCGTAATGCGCGAGAAGCGCGTCGGTCACGGCTTTGCAGTGGACGGGATCGCCGACCATTACGGGAACGATGTGGCTGGGGTTTTCCATCACCGGCAGGCGGGCGTGCGTCAGCCGGGCCTTCAAGGTCGCGGCACGCTCCTTGTGGCGGTCGCGCTCGACGCTCGAAGATTTCAGGTGGCGCATGGAGGCGAGCGCACCGGCAGCGATGGCTGGAGCCAGTGAAGTCGTGAAAATAAATCCGGCTGCATAGGAGCGGATAGCGTCGCAGATTGCTTTTGTTGCGGCGATGTAGCCGCCCATGACACCAAAGCCCTTCGCCAGCGTGCCATTGATGATGTCGACTCGATGCATGACGCCATCTCGTTCAGCGATGCCGCCGCCGCGGGGGCCGTATAGTCCAACCGCGTGGACTTCGTCGAGGTAGGTCATTGCGCCATATTTTTCCGCCAAGTCGCAAATGGCTGCGATGGGGGCGATATGCCCATCCATTGAATAGACGCTCTCGAGGGCTATCACCTTCGGTGTGTCCTTAGGGTACTGCTTGAGAAGCGCTTCCAGGTCTTCGAGATCGTTGTGACGCCAAATGTGCTTCATGCCGCCGCCATGGCGGATGCCGGCAATCATAGATGCGTGGTTTTTTTCGTCCGAGAAAACGACGGTGCCAGGAATTAGCCTCTGGATCGTGTCGAGGGTGGCATCATTGGCTACAAATGCGGATGTGAAGAGGAGTGCAGATTCCTTCTGGTGAAGATCTGCGATCTCTGCTTCAAGCTCAACGTGGTAGTGAGTTGTGCCGGAGATGTTGCGCGTGCCGCCGGAGCCGGCGCCGACCTTGTCGATTGCTGCGTGCATGGCGGCCAGCACTTTTGGATTCTGGCTCATGCCAAGGTAGTCGTTCGAACACCACACCGTAATGTCGCGCGGTGCTGCGTTGTCTCCATAGTGGGCGGCGTGGGGAAACTCTCCGCAGCGGCGCTTTAGATCTGCGAAGACCCGGTAGCGGCCTTCCTTATGCAGAGCCGCAATCGCATCATCGAATTTCTTGGCATAATCCATAAAACGTTCCCTGCAGATACGAGTTGGCAACTCGGCTGCGATCTCCGCCAGAGGGCCTGAAGTCGCTTTCCGCGCACACCGTTCATATTCGTTTTATCCTAACCATAGCCAAGGTGACAGTATGGTTCAATGCGACCCAAGTGTTGAAGCTGACGTGAATAGTTACGAAAAAAACCGGGTCGGGTTTCCTTCCCGATCCAAGTCTTCTTAATTCATAGCTTCTGCTGTTGAAAATGACATCAGTCAAAATAGTACGCATGCTGGGCAGCATCAGTTTCCATTTTTGCAGGAAACAAAATTGCGCGCAATCTAAATTGAGGCCGCATGAATTGGTCGTACGGGGGGAATCAGTAGCTGCCGGCCGCGTTTCCGACACCGTCCTTGCCATATAGGTCGCGGCGGAATTGCACGACCCCGTCAGCAGTTGCCCAGGCGGTCACGTAGGTCAAGATCAGCCGGACCGGCTTCTTCAACCGAACGTTTTTGGATTCTCCGGATTCGCGCATTGCGATGACCTGGGACTTACTCCATCCGTCCTTGTCTTTCAGTAGCCAGGCAGCAAGATCCTCGACGTTGTGGACGCGCACGCATCCTGAACTTGCGGCACGGAAATTGCGCCCGAAGAGAGAGTCTGAAGGCGTGTCGTGCAAGTAGACCGAATGGCCGTTGTGGAAGTTGATCTTGACGAATCCGAGCGGATTCTCTTTGCCGGGCTTCTGCCGGTAGGAGAGCCCGTGCGGCATCGATGATCGCCACTTGATCTTCTCGGGATCAAGCTTTCGACCGCGACCGTCGTAGGCATCAATGCCGTACTTGACCAAAACATCCTTTCCGGCCTTCTCCATCTGCCGGCCCTTCGGAATGAGGTCCTTGGAAACTACCGTCGGAGGCAGGCGCCAAACCGGATTGAAGTTCAACTCGTGAACCCTGGAGGTCAGGATCGGCGTCTTGCGAGATACCTTGCCGACAACACCGGCATGACGGCTGACGACCTTGTCGTTCTCGACGGCCTCTATTTGGGCGGACGGAATGTTGACGACAACGTAGCGCCCCTTCTTGGTCTTGCTCGTGTACTGGCGGATACGGGAAAGCCCCTTCTTCAACTGCTTTAGCCGAGCTTTCGAAGTTACATTGAGGGCTGCGCGCGTGCGCTTGTCGACTATGCCGGTTGGAGCAAGACCGTTGGTGGCCTGGAAACGCTTGACGGCTGTTTCCACTGAGTAATCAAATTGATGCGGCATCCACGATTCGCCAGCATCGAGTTCGCCGGACAGCTGCAGACGCTTGCGCAGGATGACGACGGCGGGATCGTTGTAACCGCCCGCGAGCTTCTTTGGCGGGATTGGCTTCCAGCCACCACCTTTCACGATCTTTTCGTATCGCTCAATCGCTTCCTTGGTGGCAGAAATATTTGCAGGTGACAGGGTTGGGTAGCCTGGCGGCGGGTTCGCCTGCCAATTACGGGTGAATCCGATATCGGAGCTGGAATTCGTCGTCGTTAAGTCGGCGAACGGATTCCATTGCTGCGCGCTGGCGGGCTTAATCGTTACCAAGCCTGCGGCAAATGTTACCAATACCGCCAAGACGGCGGCCAAGCGACGATCATGCAAGCCGATCAAAATCCACACCCCTGCGTTGGTTCCCACGTCGATCGTGTACTTTTGATAATTACTGCTGCTGGCCAACCACGCAACCAGGTGGCGCTGTTCAAGCCCTTGGGCCGCCAAATTCAGCACAGCCGACCACCACATCCGCGCAAAGTGAGGCAATCGCCTTGCAAAATGAAGTAACAGATCAGCGAGCGTGTGCGAGATTGGCATTGGTGATGCCGTGTCGCAACAAAGAACACATGCACTGACGGGCGTTTGAACGAGCCTTGCACAAAAAAAGAGCCGCGGGGTAGCCGCGGCTCAGTACCAACGTTGCGTCGAGGTCGTAGTGGGTCGTGCCGATCAGAGCCGATAGCGAATTTGATCGGTCCAGAAGCGCTCAAGGCGCACGAGAGAGCGGTTGAGATTGTTAAGGTCATCCTGGGCGACTTCACCGACCGATTCCAGCGATCCGAGTTGACGCTCGTAAAGGCCGCTCAGAATATCGCAGGCCTCCTGGCCCTTTTCGGTAAGGCTGACACGAACCGAGCGACGGTCGGTCTCGGAGCGCTTGTAATGAATGTAGCCCATATCAACCAGCTTCTTCAGGTTGTAGGACACATTCGAACCGAGATAATAGCCGCGTGTCTTTAGTTCGCCCGCAGTCAGTTCGCTGTCACCGATATTGTGCAACAGCAGTGCCTGGACCGGGTTCAACTCCGATCCACCGCGGCGATCGAATTCATCTTTGATGACGTCAAGCAGAAGTCGATGGAGACGCTCAACCAGGCGCAATGCCTGGAGGTATTCTCCGTGGAACGTTTCTTCCGCTTCCGGGGCGGCGTGGCGCCCCATATCGAATGCTAAACTCATTGCTGACTGCCTCTTACCTGTACCTGTTTTTGGGCCCCGTTATCCCGGGTTACCTGAAATGTAGGCTAGACAGCTAAAGGTTACCTAAATAGATATAGTAAAAGAATAGTAACGACTGTATCGCGCAAGACTTAATCAACTCATTTGCTTCGAAATGATACAAAAATGCCGGATCCTCAACTTTTTAGTGCTGGTTATAAACGGTGTTTCAACCAAGAGACGCTGGCAATCCCATCGGCAGCGCCGGAAACAGCGCACGGTTGTTAACTGGAACAGGTGGTCGGAAGCGTCGATCTTGGTAAACTCAAGGTAAAGCCTGCATCGTTTCGCGGCTTTGCAGCTCCAATTCTCCATTTGGCAATGGTGCAAAATAGCGTTCGACCAAGTCTTCATCAACTTCAGCGACGGTCGCCGGTTGCCAGCGGGGCGCTTTGTCCTTGTCGATCAGCATGGCGCGCACACCCTCCGCGAAATCGTGTCCATCCAGAGCCCGGCAGGCCAGCCTGTAGTCGCGGTTCAGCGTTCCGCGGATATCGCTGTTTCGAGCTTCTCTGATATGGCGAAGGCTGATTGCCAGCGATAACGGCGAGCGTGCCAACAAATCATCGCGGACACCGGTGGCCCATTCGGCCTCGCTACCAGAGACACCGCCAAGCCGTGAGATGATGTCTGCGACCGTTTCAGCAGAAAAACACCGCTCAATTGTGCCGGAGTAATTGAGAAGTTTGCTGATGCCAGGATTTTCGTGACGATTATCCAGCAGTGGATCAATAGGCCACGCTTCGGCAAGCGCGCTGGTCACCTCTTCGAACCGCGCCGCCGGTAGACAATGAGTTACAAGGCCCAGCGCATAGGCATCAGCGCGGGAAATGCTGCGCCCCGTGAGACCAAGATAGAGACCGATTTCATGAGGGAGGCGGCCAAGAACGTAAGCTGCACCGACATCGGGAAACAGGCCGATTGACGTCTCCGGCATCGCGAAGCGGTACTTTTCGCCGGCAACGCGGTGCGTATTAAAGGCTGATAATCCGACACCCGAACCCATAACGGCGCCGTCGATCATGGATGCCGTGGGGCGGGAAAAGCACTCGAGAGCCCAGTTCAGGCGGTACTCGTCGGCAAAAATTCGGCGGCCTTCGTCCGAATTATTGCGATAGGCACTGAGGATTTTTCGGACATCCCCGCCTGCACAAAAGGCCTTTGGATTCGCCGACTGAAAGACAACTGCGTAGATCACAGGATCGGCGGAGAATTTGGGCAGTGCAGCAGCAATCGAAGCCCGCATGTGATCGTCGAGCGCGTTCATGGCAGCCGGCCGGTCAAGCGTGACGATGCCGAGTGCATTTTTTCTCGTTATGCTGACGCCCGAAGTCGTCAAATGCGGATCCGCGTCGTTTGGCATTAATTCCCCGTTTCGATTGTCAAATGCGGCTTGCTCTCCACACTGACCAAAGGTTAACCTTTGGCAACTGATTCGCTGTCTGGCTTTTGCCACGTCAAGTGCGCCGACGTCGCCGAAGAGCTGTTATCACCGCCTTATGCCCGCCATCAACAGCGGCCATTTCGCGTGCTCGCAAAGGGCACGTGTCCTGTTTAGTCTCCACGTCGTTTCTTTGTCAGCCGTATTCAGCAAGCTGCGACTGTTTTTGCGCGGCCGTTGTAAAAGGTCCGACCGCGTCGTCTGCGTTGAGCTGTCCTCGATGAACAGATCAGGACGCCACATCGATTGCGGGCCTTGAAACTGCAAATCTTCTGGTTACCGACCGCGCGTAACGCGCAGCGGGCGGGGTGTTTGTTGCCAGATCAGCGTTGCAAGGGGGGAAAATGACCTTGATGTATCGGGGATTGATACTGGCGGCGGGGGCCGCAACATTCAGCGTATTCGCCACGGAAGCCACTAAAGCGCAATCGTTCTACGAAACAATTACCGCAGTTGCACGCACTGAGGTGCAAAAGCCCAATAAGGCTCGGCCCGCTCCGCAGCGGGAGGAAGCCGCGGCAACACCGACCAACACAGAGAATATTGTGGTTTCCCCGCGAAATCGGGTGGCGCCTAGACGCTCCAAATACATGGTCATAAAGGAAGACGGGTATCGATATGTGCCGGAGGCCGAGAAAACCGCGAAATCCTGGCCAAACGCAGAGATCCAAATTGCCCGGGCGCGCTGTAACTTCATTCTCCGGCAGATAAAGGCAGCTGTGGTCGCGATTGACCCGATTAAGAACGGCGCCTGCGGCGACCCGGCTCCAGTGAAGCTCGTCAGTGTCGGCTCAAAGCCGAAGGTCATTTTTGATCCGCCCGCGCTCGTCAATTGCGACATGGTGCAATCGCTGCACGACTGGGTAGTCAATGACCTCCAGCCATCGGCACGCCGGCATCTGAAGTCGCCTATAACCGTAGTCGAGACCATGAGTTCGTATTCGTGCCGCAATGCTTATGGGCGCAAAAACGCAAAATTGTCGGAACATGGCCGCGCTAATGCAATTGATATTCGGGGGTTCCGGACGGCCAAAAAGCAAAAGGCAAGGCTGATCGCGCACTGGGGTCCAACGCAACGCGCTATCAACGCGACACAGCTTGCAGCGGCAAAGCGCAAGGCGAAGTCGGAGGTGTTGGCGGCACAGACTTCAACCAGTTCCACAAGCAAAAATCCCCAGCCGGCACGTGTCGCCTTACCACCTGCAAATCAAGCAAACTCCAAGTCCGCAACTGAAATGGTTGCGGCTGCTCCCGTTGAGCGGCCCGAGACTGCAAGTACCACTATGCCGCGCTTATCGTTCAGGCCCTCATTCCTCGATAACGTCGGTAGCGCAGTACAATCTTCACTGGGTGTCGCCCCAAGCCGGCTTGGTGGACCAGCTGTCTCGGCGCTTGCTGATGAAGTGCGCGCTGGTCAACAAATGGCCGATGCGCCAGCATGGCCGGTGCTGCTGGCGTCGGATAAGATCGACTTGTCGAAAGCCTCTAAACCAAGAGCCCGGTTTCTGCGCGAAGCCCACAGGACAGCGTGCCAGTTATTCGGTACGGTGCTCGGACCCGAGGCAAATCGTGCGCATCGCAATCACTTCCACGTGGACCTTGCGCAGCGCGACCTCGGAAACTTTTGTCGATAAATTCACTTCATTGAGCGTCAACGAGTAAATGACCTTGAATAAAAAGGATGATGCCGTCGGCTCGGCCCGGCAGTCTGGGCTTGGCGCGTTTCCCTCGGTTCGGATGCGGCGCAATCGCCAAGCGCCTTGGACCCGGCGACTCGTTGCCGAACATCGACTCTCTGCCGACGATTTGATCTGGCCGTTGTTCGTCATCGAAGGGCAGAACACGCGCGAGCCGGTGCCTTCAATGCCGGGGGTCGAACGCCTCAGCATTGACCTTGCAGTTGCCGCAGCCGTGCAGGCAGTAGATCTCGGCATACCGGCGATTGCGCTGTTCCCAAACACCGACCCAGCCTTGCGCACGGACGCGGCCAGCGAAGCCTTCAACCGGGACAACCTCGTGTGCCGCGCAACGCGCGCGATACGTGATACCGGGCTCGACATCGGAATCGCTCTCGATGTCGCGCTTGACCCCTACACCAGCCATGGCCACGATGGTCTTGTCGTCGGCGACCGCATCGATAACGATACGACGCTGGAAGCACTCGTCCGCCAATCGCTCGTGCAGGCTGAAGCAGGTGCGTCGATCCTGGCGCCGTCCGACATGATGGACGGGCGCATCGGAGCAATTCGCGACGCGCTTGAAGCTTGCGGGCACACCGACACGCTTATAATGAGCTATGCGGCCAAGTACGCCAGCGCGTTCTACGGACCGTACCGAGATGCTGTTGGCTCGTCGTCGACGCTCAAGGGGGACAAACGAACTTATCAGATGGACCCGGCCAATAGCGATGAAGCGATTCGTGAGGTGGCGCTCGATATCGCGGAAGGTGCCGACATGGTGATGGTGAAACCTGGGATGGCTTACTTAGACATCATACGGCGCGTGTCCGATGCGTGGCAGGTCCCAACGTTCGCCTATCAGGTGTCTGGCGAATACGCCATGTTAACTGCCGCGGCCAACAACGGCTGGCTCGATCGAGACAGTGTGATGATGGAGAGCCTGATGGCGTTCAAACGAGCTGGGGCAGCAGGAGTGCTCACTTATTTCGCACCGGAAGCAGCGATTCTGCTGCGGAATTCCACCTGATAAATCAACCTTTGATTTCGGCAAGGCGCTCCGGGGCCGCGGGTACAAGTTCGACGCTTTCACCGCAACCGCAAGCACTTTGCTGATTGGGGTTATTAAAGACAAAGCCGGAGGTCAGCTTTTCCTCCTGATAGTCCATTTCAGTGCCCAGGAGATACATGATCGCCATAGGGTCGATCAAAAGCTTCACGCCCTTTTCTTCCACGACTTCGTCGAGATTCCCAATCTCAGTCGCCCAGTCCATGGTGTATTCCATGCCTGCGCATCCGCCCTTGCTGACGCCAAGCTTGAGGGCGACGACATCCGGTTTCCTTGACATTATATCGCCAACGCGCTTTGCGGCGGCGTCGGTTATAGTCATCACTTTCGGGCGCACTCGGGTGGGAGTTGTCATGCTTGGCAGATCCGGGTTCTGAAAATAAAGCGCTTCTTGCTACCAACATATAGGAGAGTTGGGGCTCAAGACAACACAGGTGCTCAGCTCGCTGAGACGGCGTGCTTGCGGTTTTGGATAGAGAAAGAGTGTTGGTGCAGACTTAGCAATGCAAACCGCTAACCGGCATGAATTCGCAGACTATGCAAAGTCCCGCGATCTGTAGCGGCAAACCGGCAATCTCCTAGAACACGATGGTTTGGAGAATGGCGGTGCGGCTGGCTT
>JAJFHK010000519.1 GCA_021775655.1 Filomicrobium sp.
CGTAGCGTCCGGGCCGACATCGAACGCTTTGCGGACGAGGTCTTTTAGGGCGCGAGTTGCCGCCGTACGATCACGTGAAGCAGGCGAAAAACCTGGCAGCAGGTTTGGCAGTGTCATAATACTCACCTCACGTTCAATTGGTCGGCGACGCGGAACACTGAAAGCGTTCCCGCCCGGGTGCCGCTCGCCAGGTAACGGCCGGAAGGTGACCAAGCCAGACATGTAATTGGAACACCGTCGGAGGCCTTGGCCACGACAGCCTCGCCTTTTCCAGTTGCACCGATCAGGACGTTCCCAGTCGTGAAGCCACCTGCAACAAGTGATTTCTCTGGATGTGCTGCTACGGCACAAACGGTGCCACCGAATACGAATCCGATTTCGACAGGCGGTCGTCCAGCGGGACCACTGCCGGAGAAGGACCATGCAGTAATGACATCGGCGCCAGAGCAAGCGAGAACGTCGCTATCAGAGGTCCAAGCCAGTTCATGGCATTTTCTGGGATAGCCACCCATTCTGAAATCTTGCATCGTGACAAGATCCCAGACGTGCAGCTCTTTTTCCTGGGTCGCCGTGACGATATAGCGGCCGGATGGCGACCAGCTGACTCCGATATGAGAGCCTTTCCACTCCAGCTTGAGATCTTCCGCTGGCGAGGTTGTCGATGTGATCGTCACTCCGCTGTAGTGACTAATGGCAATGCGCTGGCCCGCCTCGTCAAACGCAAGCGCAGTAATTGTGGAACCGATATCGATGTCGGCCAGCATTGTTCCTTCGATGTCCACGACGACACAGCGCTTGCCAGCGGCGAGAGCGACTTGTTCGGTCGCTTGACTTACCGCAACTGCTTCGATCCAGGTTTTATTGAACTCGTAGAGGATCCGTGCGGCTTCGGGAGCTGCCGGATCGAAGATGACCGCGCGCCCGTCTTGCCCAATCGTGATAAAACGGTTTGCGACGGCCGCAACACCAACTGCAGCAACGTCGTGCAGCTTTACCGTTTTGAAATTAAGCTCTTCGTTATCAGCCTCGCCCGCGACCAGAGGTGCTCCTTCAGCGTCAGGAGTCGAAATGAGCGCTACCGAACCATCGCCCATGGAGATCGCGAGTGTAGAGCTGTCACGAGAAAAGGCGCACGCAGTCGCATTAGCTGGAAGTTGCAGACCGCTCTCGGCAACGAGCGGAGAAAGGACTTCGACACCTGTTTCTAACTTTCCTAGATTCCGTTTCGCGCTCATTATGCCGTGCACGCCGCAAAGGCGCTCTCTAGTTCTGCCGCGTTGAGATTGCGGCCAATGAAAACCATCTTGCTCTCGCGCTTTTCCTCCGGCAGCCAGTCACGTCCCCAATCACTGTCCATGACCATATGCACGCCTTGGAAGACGTAACGCTGGTCGTGACCGTCAAGGGCCAGGATGCCTTTCGTGCGCAAAACGTCGACACCGCGTTCCTGAATGAATTCACGCATCCATTTCGAGAAGAGATCGGGCTGTAACGGTTTCTCAGCCTTGAGAGATACAGAGGTGATCGTGTCGTCGTGCTCGTGGTCATCTGGCTCTTCATCAAGGAGGCCGGGCTCGATTTCAATCAATCGCTTTAGATCAAAGGATCCTCGTGACAGGATCTCATCGAGCGAAACACCAGCTTTCTGAGTCTTGTGAAGAACGGCAAACTTGTTAAGCGTGCGGATCTTATTTTCAACCTTTGCAAGCTCTTCGCTTGTCACCAGGTCTGTCTTGTTGAGGAGTATGATGTCGGCGAAGGCGACCTGCTCCTCGCACTCGTGCTCAAGGTCGACGGTTTCGAGAAAGTGGCGCGCGTCGACAACCGTCACGACGGCGTCGAGGCCCAACGTCTCGTGCAAATCATCGTCGACGAAAAACGTTTGGATAACCGGACTAGGATCGGCGAGGCCCGTCGTTTCAATCAAAATGCCATCGAGTTGATCGGCACGTTTCAGAAGGCCTCCAAGAATTCGAATAAGATCGCCGCGGACTGTGCAGCAGATGCAGCCGTTATTCATCTCGAAGATCTCTTCGTCGGCATCGATAACGAGATCGTTGTCAATGCCTTCTTCGCCAAACTCATTGACGATGACGGCGTATTTTCTCCCGTGGTTTTCCGTAAGGATTCGATTGAGCAAGGTGGTCTTGCCTGCCCCCAAGTAACCGGTCAGAAGTGTTACGGGAACCTTGGCGACGCCTTCTTGCACATCACTCATTTATCGATCTCCACCGAATACATCCTTTATTGATATGACCTACCAGATCAAAACCTGCGGGCCCGCGTCGCTCCGCCCGATTATCTCGGACGGAACAACGGCATCATGTTCACATTCCAGCGAACAGCGCGGACTCGATATTCTCGATGAGGAAAGTCAACCCCACACCTGCGACCAGCGCACCGGCAAGCCGCGGTTGCGTCGACAATGCCGTCGAAGCTTTCCACGTCTCGCGAAGTACGACGATTGAAACTGCCGCAATTGCGTACTGAACAAGGCTGAAGCCAATCAGATAGGCGGCCAGAGGGGTTGCTTCAGCACCAACGATTTCCGTCGCGTAGGCCGAACCATGGAACAGACCAGCGAGCGAAAAAAGGGCCGCGCAAATCTTCGGGTTTAGGTCTCGCCCTGACATGATAAGCGTGCCGAGCAGAAGCACGGATGCGGCGATTGCGAATTCGGTGAAGGGAAGCGAGATATTGCCCACGCTGTAGAGCAGACAGCCCAAAACCGTCGCGCCAATGAAGAACGCGGGCATAACATATCGGGCGGCCAGAAACGCGCTGGCAACGCCGACAGCGATGATGAAGGCCAAGTGGTCGATACCAATGATAGGGTGTCCGATGCCGCTTAGAAATCCATCCATGAAGTATCCAGGAGTGGCACCGCCCATTGGATGGTGTGCCAGAGCCGGAACGGCAGAGGCAATTGCTGTCAGCGCAATGGCAGCACTCATGACAGTTGCCTTTTCCGCGGTCTTCGTTGAAGTCTGCATGTTCTACTCCTCCAGCGATGAGGTCCTCACAGGCCTGCATAATGCGGGCTGCACCAAAACTGGCTGACGTTGGAAACGTCGCCGTGAATGCTAGTTCGCCGACACAGCTTTCTGGGTCGGGTTATCCGCTGTTGATCGAGCTGTCGGTCTTACAACGGGGGGGTGCTTCGGATCGTATGATTTGGATGAGATCTCCTCTTTGAACTGTTTGGAACGATTGACCAGGAATTCGATCAGGTGATTGCGTAGTGGGTAGTAGTTCTCGTGCTTGTGCATATCGCTGCGCGTTCGCGTTTTGGGCAGTGAATTCTGGAGGATCTCGCAGACGCGTGCCCCTGGACCGTTGGTCATCAAGATGATGCGGTCAGCCAGCAATAACGCTTCATCGATGTCGTGAGTGATCATGAAGCAAGTCTGTCCTGTGGTTCGGCAGATTGAGAGCAACTCCTCTTGGAGGCTGCCTCGC
>JAJFHK010000520.1 GCA_021775655.1 Filomicrobium sp.
GTCTCGTCAGTTGTATCCAAGCGTTGAAACCTGCCGCTGCTCAGGCGAGCCAAGCGGCAACGTAATGAATCGCGGCGCTCTCAAAAAATAACCGGCGGCGCCTTGCACAAATTAAGACGGACTTTTGCAACAAAATCGGCCCATGACGTAGATTCTCGTAACGTCCGCTTTCTGGCCGGAGTGTGCGTTATCGCTCACAAAAATACCCATACCTTAGGCACTGTATACGATCCCGCCTCACGTTTTTCGTATCCCGGTGGTGCAGGGGGCAGAGCCTCCGCCAAATAGCATCGACGAACTGGGCTACGTGCCGCTCTCGCAGACGGGCGCGGAACTGCTGTTCGAGGTCATCCCGCAACGCTATGAGCGCGGCTCCACGCTTCTCACATCCGAACCTGCCGTTCGAGGACTGGACATCCGTGTTCGGCACCGAACGCATGACAGGCACGCTCCTCGATCGCCTGACCCACCACGTCCAGATCCTGGAGATGAATGGCGACAGCTATAGGCTCAAGCAATCGAAAGCACGCGGCCTCACACAGGCCAACTGATCCTAAATAAACGGGCTCTCATGCTTCAACACGTCATGCCAAGTGGCCGACTTTTACTCCGGTACGATGGACTGACTTTGCTCCGGCGTTGACACCTGGCGTCGATCCTGCGCTGGTCAAATTGCTGCGGGATGCTTTCTCAATGCAGCACGCTATTTGCGGAGACGCTGGCGATACTCATGAGATCGCAGCTTGGACCTCGACCTATCGCGTGCGTCGCATCGCATTGTTGCAGCTCTCATATCTCGCGCCTTCCGTCGTCCGAACGATCCTGAACGGCCAGCAGTCTGCCGACCTATCGGTAAAACATCTGATGGCTTTGAGCAAAGACCTGCCATTTGATTGGTTCGCTCAGGCTGCCTATCTCGGGGTCCGCTGACGTCCGGGCAACACTTAGTCGACGGCCCTTGAGTTCGATCAATCACCGATTGGCGCAACTCCAAAATTGTCACGCAAACCGTCATAACCGGCTTGGACCCTCGCAACCCCTAATAAGTCGGCTTTTCGCTGGCATCGTGCCCCACCGTGCTCGTTGAGCAGGTGAGACGCCAAACGAGGCCTCCGGGTGCAAAGTCGAGGTCGATGTCGCCATTAACGCTTGCTCTGAGCATTCGGTCGACTACCGTCGACCCAAAACCCTTGCGAGCTGGCATTGTAACGGGCGGTCCACCGTTCTCCATCCAGACCATCGAAAATCGCGGCTCTAACCCTTCGTCGTCGCCGACGATCTTCCACGTAATTGCGACCGTGCCGCAGTCATTCGATAGGGCACCATATTTGGCGGCGTTGGTTGCGAGTTCATGAAGCGCTAAACCGATAGCCTGTGCCGTAGCAGCATCAATCTTCAGGTCGGGCCCCGACACGCGGATGCGCGCTCCCATAGCCTCTCCAAAGTGAGCGAGCTGCGAACGCACGAGGTCGTCGATTGGCACGTCTTGCCAACCATTGTGAACGAGCACGTCGTTGCTAGCTGCCAGGGCCCGGATGCGGTCGCCGAACCGCCGTGTAAATGTCTCGGGGTCGCCTGCGATGGTCTGTCGCGCAATGGCCTGTACGAGAGCCAGCAAGTTTTTAGCACGATGGTTCATCTCGTGCATGAGTAGGCGCTCGCGCTGTTCTGCGCGTTTGCGCTCCGAGATGTCGTGCGCGATCTTTGAGGCACCAATAATGTTTCCATCGCCGTCGACGATTGGCGAGATGGTTACTGATACGTCGATGGGTCGTCCATCGCTGCGGAGCCGGATCGTATCAAAATTTCCAACTAGTTCCCCGTGCTTGATTTTGGAGAGGATCTCATCCTCTTCGTTCTGCCGGTCAGGTGGAATGAGACGGCGGATGGAAGTGCCGACCATCTCAGCGGCGGAGTATCCGAACATTTGCTCGGCGCCGGGATTCCAACTCTTGATCATCCCATTCAGCTCTTTGGAGACAATCGCTTCTCTTGCAGACGCGACAATTGCAACTAAATGCGCACGGGCCTGCTCTGCGCGTTTCCGCTCAGTAATATCTGTAATAGATGCGTAGTAGACGTCTTCTGCGCCCCGAATGTATTGCAGTTGAACTGCTACGTCATAAACTGAGCCGTCTTTTCGCTGGAGGACGGTTTCGAAATTGAGGTGTGACTTTGCACCGCTGTAAAGCGACTCCGCCATCCGAAGGAACTCTTCTCGCGTGAACTCCGGCTTTAAATCCCATGGTGTAACACAGCGCAGCTCCTCAATTGTATAACCGAGGTTTTCGCGTGCGCCGCGATTAACAAGTATAAACCTGTGGGTCTTGCCATCGAAGACGTAGACCTCGCTCACAGAGTCTTCGACGATTTGCCCAAGTCTTTCATTGATCGAAGCGCGGGCGATCCGCTCAAGTTCCGCGGCAGCCCGTCCTGCGAAGACTTCAACAATCTCTGAGGCTGTTTGAATGCGCTCCATGGGCTTGTCGTCGAGAACGGCAAGCAAGCCTAGGACTTCTCCGGAAGTTGAGCGCAGTGGCGCCCCGACATAGCTCTCGGCACCCATTTCGACTAGCGTCTCGTCGTGCGGGAAGAGTCGGGTGATCCCATCCGAATAATGACAGGTGCCCTCAGTTATGATGTCCGCGCACGGAGTATGTTCCAAGCAATATTCGAAATTATCCGCGGGTCCATTGTCCCAGACCGCTATAGTACGGACCTTGCTAGGATCTGAAGGATGTAGGCTGCACAAAAGGACCCATCGGACAGATAGCGCGTGCGCTAGCGCCTGCACCATAACAGGGAAGAATGCTTCGCCGACAACTCTGGAACACGCTGCAAGCTCTTCTTGCGCCAATAGGTAGCTTGGACTTCCAGGCGACGGCGGCGGGGTTGAGTTAGGCTCCACTCAAGTGCCTTCACTTGTTGATACAACGGTTTAGCAAGAAGCTCCATATGCAGCTGACGACCTTGGATAGCATAAACTGACGGAAGAGTCGGTAGTCTCGCAAACCGTGAACGGCTACTGAGACGACCTGTCCTTCGTTTGCCCATCATTGTAGGTTCGCTCATTTGCAAGTCTTATCGGACGTAAATCGGTGTCACACCACATCGCAACGCAGGCCATGCCCGAAGCCACGCCCGATAATGTGGCGGTCGTTGCAGATGACGGCACTAGCATCAGTATGAGTCAGGCGTGGCGGCAGTTCACCTGCGATGATAGCACGGTTCATAGGAAGCCGTTACAAACCAAGTTTGTGTCCGCTGCCGGGTTTCTTTATGCTGGAGTCACCTCGTTCCGGTTGTTTGCTTGCCTGTACCTTTTGCGCCGTCTCGTCGACAGCTTCATTTTCTTCGGCATCCGCGAGGTTTTCCAATTTGTCGATAATGTGCCAGGTCAACGGAACTCTCCGGCCGCCAAAAAGCTGGCGTAGACGCCGCCCGATCGCTTTCATACTGGAATCAAATTTCGACATGCCGTCTCGAAACTACAAGCGCCACGTTTTCCAATCCAACGTTCGGCTTTGGATAGACTTTAACGCCAATACCCATGACTGATTGACTTTCAGGTTTTGTTCGAACCTTGCGAAAGAGTAACCGTCCAAACGCTTGCATGTTCCGTCGAGAATCCGAAACCAACGACGCTGTGATCGAGGTGCAGCGGAAGCTGCGTTTAAATTCATGAGTAATTGGCCTCGAGCGCTATCGAACTTAATCTGCGTGCAGCCGCAAAAAGGCTTGCGCCGTCTTGTAGTAACGCGAGTGTCCGTCTGACGGGCGCGATGCGCCAGGAGCGACCCGGCCCGTGCCTACTAAACGAAATGACGCCGCCATCTTTGCTATAAGTCGTTCGGCGCCGCTGGTATAAGCTTCTTGAGTATAGCGGCCAGCTCCCTCTCGCTGATCGGCTTGGTGAGGACTTGGGCAGGGGGGAACCCCATGCGGGTGATCGAATCGCCGTAACCGGTCACATAGGCGATCGGCACGCCCTTTGCTACCAGCATTTTGGCAATCGGGAGCGAGGTGCCGTCGGTCAGGTTCACATCAACCAAGGCGGCATCGCAGTCTCCGCGTTCGGCCGCGATGAGTCCATCGGCCAGGGTGAGCGCCGGGCCGACGACGCGGTAGCCGAGATCGATCA
>JAJFHK010000053.1 GCA_021775655.1 Filomicrobium sp.
GGGCAATCTAACTATGCCGCTGCCAATAGCTTTCTGGATGCACTTGCCAAGTGGCAAAGAAAGCGCGGCATTCCAGGCCAATGCATCAATTGGGGTGCGCTTGATGAAAGTGGCCATGTTGCACGCAGCCAGAAGATGCAGAGCTACCTGTCAAGTGCGGGCTGGGTCGGCATTGATAACGAAACCGCACTCGCAACTCTTGCCAAAGTGCTCGACTGCGACGTGCCTGCATTGGCCGTTCCGTCGGTCGACTGGAAACGCTTGGCGGCAACGCATCCGATAGTTGCGCGGTCGTCGCGTACAGCCGGCCTTGCCGCTGGTGGTCAGGACGACAATGATCCGTTGTCGCGCGGATTGATGGCGTTGCATGGGGATGAACTTGAGGCTGCGGTTGCTCAGTTGGTCCGCAATGAAGCCGCCAAAGTTCTGAGAATGAGCGCGGAGGATCTTGCTTCAGCTGAGACGCTGGGTGAGGCAGGCATCGATTCGCTTTCGGCGTTCGAACTGCGATTGCGTATCGAGCAGCAGCTGCGCTTGGAAGTCCCATTGGCGCGCTATGCCAGAGCATCGAGATTTGACGACCTTGCGGCGTTGAGCCGAGCCCTGGTGGAGGAGGCTAGAGCCCGTCATGCGTGATTTGCTACAGGAGACTTAGGATGGCCTGGTTCGACCGTGTCCCGTGGTGGCTTGCGTTAACCGCTGCTTTTACGATCGGACTTGTCCCGTACGCACCTGAGCCGCATCTGTGGGAGAAGCTGAAAATGCTGGTGGGGGGCTCGCTCGTGAAACCAATCGATATCTTCGATCTGGCTCTACACGGCACACCCTGGCTGATCGTATTGTCAAAGCTCTACAGGTCCGCGAAAGCTTAGCGATCACTTTTGAGGACAATCATTCAACTTGCGGATTAGCTAACTCATGTACCCGGCGGGCCTGGAACTCGCGACAGGCATCCAATAAGCCGCTCCATACGGTCGACATTGAAGGCCTGCCATAATTGACTAATCCGGTCATCCAGTTCGGTGAGGTCTGGTGAATCTCCAGGCGATTTAGATCGGGCATAAACCGCAGCCAGCAGCGGCTTGATCGTATCGCTGAGTTCATGAGTGCGAAGGTCATTTGGCGTCCAGCCGATCATCATTCCTTCGGTGATAAAGGCGTCAACATTGCCGCTGGAAGCAGCCAGCTCGATCAGCCGCTCAAGACGCTTGATATCCTCCATGAGGAGATGCTGCTGAAAGTAGCTCTCCTCGCTCGCGTGTTGCTGCCTTAGCTCCTCTACCAGCCGCATTTATCCGCCTTCCTGCTTCATACTCGCCTATCAGATATCCAGTCCCGCCCATTCCATCATAACCCTAGCATTCGTATTGTGGACCTATCGAGGAATGGGAGTTCCGTTCGGTTGGCAGATGGCGAACCAAGATCCTTTTTTGAGCAATTTCAATTTCTTATGTGGGCTGTTCGTGGGCCCTGTTTTGCAAGTTGCATCACCGATTTTGGGCGATACGTATCATAGCGTAGGCACCCTGTGGCAGTCGTTGTGACGTTGTGCAAACCATGCTCTAGCGATTAGTCGAAAGTTGCATTATGACTTTGCTGTGTTCAGTCCATCGGCTCTGTTCAACCAAGCCCGCCAATCCAAAACAATCACTACAGCAGGTAGGAAATGACGCGCATTGTATTCCTCGACCGGGGGACTATCGGCCCCACCGTGAACCTCCGCAAACCCAACTTCGAGCATGAATGGGTTGATCATGACAGGTCTCGTCCTGAAGAAGTCGTTGAACGGTTGAAGGGTGCCGACATTGCTGTTTGCAACAAGGTTCCCATTCGCCGCGCGCAGATCGAGCAACTTGATAAGCTCAAGATGATTGCCATCCCTGCAACGGGTTTTGATGCCTTTGATGTCGATGCCTGTAAGGAACGAAACATCGTCGTTTCCAATGTTCGCGGGTACGCCGTCAACACAGTGCCGGAGCATACCTTCGCGCTAATCTTCGCCTTGAGGCGCGGGATTGTCGGCTACCGACAGGACGTTATTGACGGCAAATGGCAGGAGGCCGACCAGTTCTGTATCTTTACTCACCCTATCAATGATCTCGCTGGCTCAACGCTTGGCATCATCGGCGAAGGCGCTCTTGGACAAGGGACGGCGGCGATTGCCCGAGCATTGGGGATGCGCGTGCTTTTTGCTGCGCATAAGGGCGTCACTGGCCTCGGTCCGCTCTACACGCCGTTCGATGAAGTGCTGGAAACATCTGACATCATCGCGCTGCACGCACCGTTGATGCCTGCAACGCGCAATGTCATTGCTATGCCTGAGTTCAAGAAGATGAAGCGCAAGCCGCTACTGGTAAATACATCGCGGGGCGGATTGGTTCATGAAGAAGACATGGTCGCGGCACTCGATCAGGGGCTGATCGGTGGGATTGGCTTCGATGTTCTAACCAGCGAACCACCTGCTCCGGATAATCCGTTGCTCAAGATCCTTGAGCGTCCGAACGTGATCGTGACACCCCACGTTGCCTGGGCGAGCACAGAAGCCATGCAGACCCTGTGGGATCAGACCGTCGACCATATCAATAACTTCAAGGCCGGTACGCCCAGCAATACGCTCTGGTAGGGAGCCGCTGCTAAGCGTATCGCCCCGTTGTCAAGTCACATGCCGGCCTGCCGTTTCAAGGAACCAACATTTGTTTGGCTCCAAAGCCGGCGGCGCAATACTGGTTGACGTGCGGACTGATGGTTGAGATCGGTGCTAGTGCCCCGGTGGGCCATCAGGTGTGCAGAATTTTTTTGGTCTGCTATCTGGAAACACCTTCATTTGAGGTTAGAAATTTCGCCTAATATTCAGTATGGCTCGGTGAGAGCGAATACATAACGTTATCTCGGTTCACGGTCGCGCAGAAGGCGTTCGCCGCGAAGCAAGGCGCCTAGAGCGTGTTCATGTTTGACGGACTCGGTTGGGGGATTCCCATCGGTCGCGAACAGTGATTCAACATGGATGCTGGGCGAGGGGGCCAGCATCCATGACCAAGCCACTCGATCCGGACCTTCGCAAACGCATCGTGACT
>JAJFHK010000521.1 GCA_021775655.1 Filomicrobium sp.
AGCGCCCAATGCGTCGGCGACTGGCGCGATGAGCTTTTCGAAATTCTCACCAGAACCGAGACCACGACCGCCCGAGATGATGATCTTCGCGGCCGCAAGTTCGGGACGATCCGACACCGTCAATTCTGCGGAATCGAATGCGGATTTTGCGACGGCGGCGGGCGCCTCAATCGCTTCTACTGGCGCACTCCCGCCCTCGCCTGCAGATTTGAATGCTGCGCTGCGAACTGTGATCACCTTTTTGGGTTCGGGGCACTTGACGGTCTGGACGGCATTGCCGGCGTAGATCGGCCGCTCGAAAGTGTCGGGTGCATTGACCTTGATAATGTCGGACACCTGCATGACATCGAGCAGGGCTGCGACCCGAGGTGCGATGTTCTTGCCAAACGCGGTCGCTGGCGCGACGAAGGCGTCGTACCCGTCCATTAGCGGAACGATTAGGGCAGCGAGTTCTTCAGCCAGCGGATGGGCCAAATGCGATGCTTCCGCGAGCAACACTTTGGACGCGCCATCAAGTTTGGCGGCAGCGTCTGCTACTGCTTGGCAGCCGGATCCGGCAACAAGCACGCTAATGTCGTCGCCGACGTCGACGGCGGCTGTCATCGCCTTGGCAGTCGAATCGTTGAGCGTGGCATTGTCGTGTTCGGCTAGCAGCAGAATTGCCATTAAAGAACCCCCGCCTCGTTTTTCAGTTTCTCCACCAGTTCGCCGACACTTTCAACGATGACACCGGCTTCACGGACGGGGGGCTCGGTGGTTTTCAACACCTCTAGTCGTGGCGTCACGTCAACGGCGTAGTCCTCTGGGGACTTCTTATCGAGCGGCTTCTTTTTTGCCTTCATGATATTAGGCAATGAAGGGTAGCGAGGTTCGTTGAGGCGAAGGTCGGTGGTGACGACAGCTGGAAGGGCAATCGAGATCGTCTCAAGCCCTCCATCGATCTCGCGGGTGACGAGGGCCTTGCCTTCGGAAATTTCGACTTTTGAGGCAAAGGTGCCCTGTGGCCATCCCAAAAGGGCTGCAAGCATCTGGCCGGTCTGGTTGCAATCGTCGTCGATTGCCTGCTTGCCGAGAATGACGATGTCGGGTTTTTCCTCGTCAACCACGGCTTTGAGGAGCTTCGCGACGGCGAGCGGCTCAACTGCGATGTCGGTTTCAATGTGGATCGCGCGGTCGGCGCCGATGGCTTGGGCCGTCCGCAGCGTATCCTGTGCTTTTGCTGGGCCTACTGTAACGGCGACCACTTCTTCGGCTGCGCCGCGCTCCTTGATTCGGACCGCCTCTTCGACAGCGATTTCATCGAAGGGGTTCATCGACATTTTGACGTTTGCAAGCTCAACGCCGGAACCGTCGGCTTTGACCCGGATCTTGACGTTGTAGTCGACCACGCGCTTGACCGGCACGAGTATTTTCATTCGCCTTCAATTCTCCGCTATGCTGTCCAAACGTTCAACGCGCTTCGTGGCCGTAAATGGTGCCGTGCGTGACATCCTGTCGCACACGTGCGCTGCGACGCGGCTATGCACGTTCGCAAATGCGAACTTGGAGCCTAGTTGCACGTCAAGTGAACGTCAATTGAGTAGGAAAGAAGCTTTGTTGTCACGACGCAACAGCTGAAGTCCGACCTGCGGTCGGGTCCGTACGCACTGCAACAATAGGAACGGCGCAAGACGACTGAGCCACTTTAACTAAGCCAGCCCACGATCAAAGAGGGGCACATCGGGCCGCTTGAAGAGCAAAATAAGAAAAGCGCCTGCAGCAAGGCCACCAATATGGGCCCACCATGCGACCGGATTCGGATCGCCGATTTGCGGGGCAAGCACCATTACAACTTGTGTTATCACCCACAGTCCGAGCACGATCGCGGCGGAAATCTGCAGTGGTATGACCTTCAGGGCCAGGACCCACACTCGAACTCTCGGGTGCAGCATCAGGTAAGCGGCGATCACTCCGGCAACCGCACCACTTGCGCCGATCAACGGGACACCGGCCATCGCCGAGTCGGCCACCATGTAGGCGTGGACCAAGGCGGCAAACACGCCGCAGGCAAGATAGAAAACCAGGAACTTCAGGTGGCCGACGGCGTCTTCAACATTGTCGCCGAACACCCACAGGAACACCATGTTGCCGAGGAGATGCCAGACATCCCCGTGGAAAAACATGTAGGAAACTAGTGTGTAAGCTTCGGGAACGGCGACCAGATCATCCGTTACTGGCGCAACACCGCCGACGACATTGACAAGAAACAACTCAGCCGGGCGGACGGCAAAGCTGGTGATCACTCCTTGGTCCATCCCCATTACTTCGAAGGCGTAGACGGCGACATTGATCGCGATCAGGGCCACAGTGACAAATTGAAAGTGTATGACTTTCAGCGGGTTGTCGTCTTGCATTGGAATGAACACAACCGCAGCCTCCGGCTTTGAGAATCCGTCAGACCGTTTGCACGCGGCCTTTCGCCATCAGCATTCGTTGTCGGTGGCACTGCGGGTCTTGTCAACTTGCGGGCGCGCCAAAAATACATGGATGCGAACTACTCCGCTTACGGATCTTCCCATTATCGATTGGCGCCAGGAACCCAAAGAATATCACCCGCGCCGCGGCCATTTGTGTAGCGGCCAGCGACAAACAACAAATCGGAGAGGCGATTTATGTACTTGAGGGCTGAAGCGCTGACTGGTTCGCTTTCGTCAGCTGCAAGTTCCGTCATCATGCGCTCTGCACGACGGCTCACGGTGCGCGCCAGGTGAAGATAGGCCGACGGTGGCGAACCACCTGGCAATACGAATGACTTCAGCGGCTCCAACTCAGCGTTGAGCAGATCGATCTCTTTTTCGAGCCTTTCCACCTGTTCGTCGCTGATGCGCAAGGGCTCATAGGGAAGCTCTTCGCCCCGATCAGGCACACAGAGATCGGCGCCGAGGTCGAAGAGGTCGTTCTGGATGCGCCCGAGAATGTCATCAACCACGTGTTGGTCATCCCCCAGATGCAGGCGTACCAGACCGACCGTCGCGTTTGTCTCGTCAACGGTTCCATAAGCCGCAATGCGCATGTCGTATTTGGAGACGCGCTCGCCGGTACCGAGCCCCGTGGTGCCGGCGTCGCCGGTTCGCGTGTAAATTTTATTCAGCTTGACCATCTGCGATACATTCCTTTCAGCGGCTGACCAGCACAAATCCGACAATGAGCAGAATGGCTAGAAACTGGAGGCCGACGCGCCAGCGCATCAGTTTCTGACTGAGGCTCGCTGTGGACTTGCCAAGCAGCGTGTACAGGCCGATACACAAAACCACGAGTACGGATAGTGTTGCCAGAGTCGCGAGGTAGTAGAGGGCTGATTCCATTGTAATCAAACGGTGCGGGCATTTCGGGTCCAGCCGGATTGGCGAACCTTCATCCGCAACTCCTTTGGTTTTCGATTTTCAAGACGTTACGGCGTACCTAAGCAGGCTTGCGCGGTATCTTCCGCGTTGCCGGTCGGCCAAACTTTGGCAATCGGCTTCAGGTGTTACGAAACGGTTTAGACTTCGGTGCGCACAATAATTGCCGCATTTGTCGGTCCAGTGTTCCGTCACGCCTAATTTAGAGCGGAACTAACACATTCCGGAGCGCTCGTACTAGCAGCACGCCACAGACCTTGCCATAGATCGCGGAACAGCAACCAGGAACTTCACCCGGGACCGGAATTCGACTCGGATGAATTTTCAAGAATCGGGACAGAAGTAGCTTGCGCCTTTTTCACTGCTTCCGTTTGTCGAACCTGACGCTGGCCGCGCTGATGGCAGCGGCACTGTTTCTGCCGTCCAAAACCGGCCTCGCGCAAGAAACACGTGAAGAAGCCCGCCTGAAGCTTGAGACGCAACGCAAGCAGCTGCAGTCGACCAAAGGCAAGGCACACGAGCTTGAAGTCAGCCTCAAGGACCTACAAAAAGAGCGCGAACGTCTCAACGCCCGACTTCTCGAAACGGCCGCTCTGATACAAAAGAGCGAGGCGCGCATGACCGAGATGGAAGCGCGGCTCGATGAGCTTAAATCGCAAGAACAGCTTGTCCGGGGTTCGCTGGCCCAGAGCCATGGAAAGATTGCGGGATTGCTGGCGGTGCTTCAAAGAATGGGGCGGAATCCACCGCCCGTGATGATCACTCACCGCGAGGATGCGTTGTCGATGGTACGCAGCGCAATGCTCCTTGCAGCGGCCTTTCCAAGCATGCGCAAGCAGGCATTGGCTCTTGCTGACCAGCTTAAAGAACTCGTTCGCGTCATGACGGACAT
>JAJFHK010000522.1 GCA_021775655.1 Filomicrobium sp.
GTAACGGACCGAGTTGGTACGATCACCGAGGCAGTCGTTACCAATGCCCTGACGAATTGTATTACAGTTCACAAGCGCACCGAACGTGCTGCTAGGCAGGCCGGTCGTGCCTAGGAAGCTACCAGTCCCCGACCGGGTGCCACCTTCAGGTGTCAGGTAGAAAGAAACGCCTTCAAAGGTCACCGCATTGTGTTGGAATAGCGTTCCGGTGAAGTCCGTCAGAATAACGGCGTTATCACCGGCCGCGCTTTGCATGCCGACGCCTAGTTTACCGAGCCTTTTGCTCTTCAACCACCAGTATGCGCGCTGGAGATTCACGCCGAAGTTGGCGTTGTCGTTGTCCTGATTGTCAAACAACGGGTTGGCGTGATCGAAGAAAATGTTGATCTGGTAACCGGCTTCAACATCACTGTTGATAGCTGCGGTACCGGTGAACGAAACGTTGGAAGCAAGGTCGGTCGAATCGTGCGCGACGTAGACGTTGCTCTCGTTGCCGTCATCCCACCACATGATGCCTTCACTCACCCACCCGGTGATTGTCAGGCTGACCTTGCGGTTACCCTTGCGGGCTGTCGTTGCCTCGAGCTCAGCTACTCGCTCCTCAAGATCGGCACAGCAGTCTCCCCCCAAATCGGCAGCCGTAGCGCCGCCGACGGAAAACAGCATGCCAGCTGCAGCAAGAGCAGCAATCGCACTGTGTTTCACGTTAATTCCCCCATTCATATCTCGTCTTCCTTCCAATATTCCAACATTCGAATATTTCACGGCTCTTGGTTTCTTCTGGCCTGACTTTTATCCCAAGCGGCATGCGAAACACCGCGCATGGGATTTTTTGAACCAACAAGCCGTCGGATGTCTTGACTTCAGTTCTCCTGGAAGACTCAGCTCCAAGCAAGCATTCTGAAGTCTTTCTCACCTATTACAGAGCGCCTTTCTTCAGCTGTGTTGCCAAATAGTCAGCTTGGCGTATCGCCAATGCTACAATCGTCAACGTTGGGTTAGGTGAAGCACTTGTCGTGAACTGGCTTCCATCCGAAACGAAGAGGTTCTTGATGTCGTGTGACTGACCCCATTTGTTGACGACGCCATCTTCCGGCTTCGCGCTCATGCGATTCGTACCCATGTTGTGGCTCGCCGGATATGCCGGCAGGTTGTAGATCTTCTTGGCGCCTAAGGTGCTGTAAATCTTTTCCATTTGCGCATAGGCGTGGTTGCGCATGTTGGTATCGTTGGGATGGTCGGTCTTGTGGACGACAGGAACCGCCAGCCCGTACTGGTCCTTCTCAGTATCATGCAGCGTGATTCGGTTTTGCTCTTGAGCCAAGTCTTCGCCGCAGATCCACACCCCAGACATATACTTGTAGTTCTCCATCGCCTCGGAAACATCGCGGCCCCAGCCCGTTGGTCCAGGCACGAGGAATGCCGACAAGAACCCGATTCCCAACGCCAGCTTCTCAAGCGTGTAGCCGCCAACAAAGCCGCGGCTATCGTCGTAGCGTGCCTCGTCGCGAACGATTCCAGCGACCGCTGTGCCCCTGTTCATGTGAACGGGGCCCGGCATTGTGGCGTAGACGCCGCCGGTCATGTGGGTCATGTAATTCCTTCCAACCTGTCCCGATGAATTCGCCAAACCATCAGGGAACATGCTGGATTCTGAGTTTAGTAAGAGCCGCGGTGATTCGATCGAGTTACCTGCAACGCAGACCACACGGGCCTTCTGGCGCTGCTGCTTGCCGTCTTTGTCAGCATAGACGACGCCTGTGACCTTGCCGGACTTGTCGTGCTCGACCCGCAAGACCATGCAGTTTGTGCGAATCTCGCAATTGCCGGTTTCTTCGGCCCGAGGCAGTTCGGAATAAAGGGTCGACCACTTTGCGCCGATCTTACAACCCTGCATGCAGAAGCCAATTTGCTGGCAGGCAGGGCGACCGTCTCGCGCTTCGGAGTTGATCGACATGGGTCCGGCAGTGATGTCGGAATAACCGATTCGCCGCGCGCCTTCCGCGAGCACCTTGAAGTCCGCACTCCAGGGGAGGTGCGGCATTCCGGTGACGTCACCGGTGGTGCCCATCTTCAGTTCGGCCTTGTCGTACCACGGCTTCAATTCATCAAGGGTAATTGGCCAGTCAAGGATGTTGGCGCCAGAAACACCGCCCGTTTTGGTCTTCATCTTGAATTCGTGTTCCTGGTAGCGAATCGATACGCCTGCCCAGTGTACGGTTGAACCGCCCAGGCCCTTGACGATCCATGCTGGCAACGTCGGATGATTTACCGCGCCGTGCCATCCTCCTGCCGAATGACGCTTGTCGAGCCAGGAGATTTTTAAGAACATCCCCCATTCGTCATTATCGATATCGTCGAGGGTCAGTTTTTTACCGGCTTCCAATACGACGCTTTTCACGCCTTTTTGCGCTAGTTCATGCGCCATCGTTCCGCCACCGGCACCGGAACCAATGATGACGACGACACTGTCGTCGTTGAGATCAAATTTTGCAGCCATTTTCTTGTTCCTCCCTGGATCTCAGAGCCAGTCGATCTTGTCGAAGTTGTCCACGAACCCGCCGTCTTCCCAGGAGGAACCGTCGTATCCGAACTTCGGCCAAAGCTCTTTGTTGTTGTAGAGCCCGAACAAGAGACCGCCTTTGAACTTCTGGAAGAACGCACCCAACTCGATCGAGCGGAGAAGACCTTCGCGTTTGTTTGGGTCGGAGACTGCAACGTAATTCTGGCCGTAAATTTTCTGAGCGCGCGCCTCCAGGTCGGTGACTCCGTCGAGCACCAGCTTTCGGGTCTCGTCGTTGCTCTGAGCTTCCTTGAGGACGTCGTCGACGACTTTGACGTAGGGTCCTTCGGGCAAGAAGTCGTCGTGAGGGTAGATGTCTCGTGCCATGCGGATCAGAGTTAGCCGCTGCTCTGCGGAAACTCCCGAAGCAGCCCAGGCACCGGTGGGGCCGACTGCCGTGGCAGTGGCCAGGGCCAGAAATGCCGAGGAGGTTAGAAGGCCGCGCCGGCTGAGCTTGAAATCGGAAATCGGGACGGTTTCCCGGACGTGAGTCTTGACCAAGCTAAGATCGTAAAGCATCGGCATCTCCTCCTTGTGCTGGCCTGTGATTTGTTTGGCCGTTATTGCCGCCTTGTCGTGTGGTGAGACGTGGCGTTGGGACATGTTAACGCAACGCTTGTGCCAATCCTGAAGCTCAATTGAGTTTGCTTGGAATCTATTCCGCTTCGAACCGCGTCAAGCACAGCCTGAGAAAGCTCTTTTTATAAATATTTTCAACGCACTGCTCAGGGGTGCCCATGACCACACAAGGCCCGCTGCGAATATTTTTGTGCAGCGCGCAACGGAATCGAATCGCGAATCCGTTGCGCACCGAACACAGCGCGTTATGCCGTGCCGTGTTCAGCCCTGAATAAGCATTGCGGTTGTTCCGCCCATGGCACGCCGCTAGTGCGACGGCTGTCACGGCTACGCTACTGTTCGTTCAGTGCTCGTGATCGGTTGAAATGGGCGCGAATGAGTCGTCTCGCAGGCACATTTGCTGATCTGCCCTTGGCATATGCGCTGCCGCCGAATCGTACAGGTCGGTCTCCAAGCATCGGAGTAATTTTATCGTACGCATCCGTCTGCAGGTGCAATCTGTCTTCAGGTTACCAACCCAGCACTTTGTCATGCCCATTGATCAAAGAGTCAGTTCAGGCCGGACGCAACGCGCGAGGCATTAATTAGAACCACGCTCACGTCGTTATCGAAACACGACTCGACGTGATGTCAGGGCGGACGACGTGTCGATCAAAGTTTTCAAGATTGTCCGCGCAGCTATTCCACTTGATGCCGTGGTTCTTCTGGTTGACCGGGTGATGTAGACAAGTAATGAGCCGCAGGTGGCAATTTCCTCGACATTCTGATGATGTCCGAGTTACCTGGTCGAGAGCGCGCTGAGGCCAAATCTGCAGTCGAGAAGGGCGGTCGAAACTATCGCGCGTGGCGAAGACTGCTGCCTTGTTCAGCGTCATCGAGGCAGCTGCGGTGGGAGGGCCTATTTTTTTAACGCATTCGCGGCAGCTGCAGGTGCTGGCTTTTCAGGTTCCACATTTCCCGCGGAACAGACCTATCGATTTGCCACCGCACTCCTCAAGTGTCGCACAGGTGAAACTGGTGTTGCATGCATACGCAGAAAGCGTTCAGTGACGATCAGGATGGGCTCCTAAGATTGAGGCAATCTATGGAGATATCTGGCTGGCACGGCTCATGCTTAAGAGATCATTAATAGTCGGGCCTGAACGCGGTTTCACTCGGCAGGCTGAGGCGAATAAATACAACATATTGGGAGGAACTCTTGACGCCGACAAGAGAGCAGAAGTTATGGATGTACCGCAATATGCTGGTCAGTCGCTTCCTGGAAGAGACGATCGAGCAGATTTACATGGAAGGCAAGAAGCCGGTATTCAACATGGCCGATGGGCCGATCCCCGGTGAGATGCACCTCTCCAACGGCCAGGAACCCTGCGCCGTAGGTGTTTGTGCGCACCTCCAGCCCTTCGACGTCGTGACCGCCACGCACAGGCCGCACCACATTGCCGTAGCAAAGGGTGTCAATCTCAAAAAGATGGTGGCTGAAATCTTCGGCAAAGCGACGGGCCTCAGCGGTGGCCGTGGTGGCCACATGCACCTCTTCGATGCAGACGTGAACTTTTGCTGCTCGGGCATTATCGCCCAGGGGATGGGCCCGGCCGTTGGTGCTGCGTTGTCACGCAAGATGCAGGGCAAAGAAGGCGTCGGCGTTGCTTTTATCGGCGAAGGCGCGGTGAACCAGGGAGCGTTCCACGAAGCCTTAAACTTGGCGGCCGTATGGAAATTGCCCTTCATCACTATCATCGAGGATAACCAGTGGGGCATCTCGGTGGCCAAATCGGAATCAACTGCCGTCCCGGATAATTCGGTGCGGGCGCAGGCTTACGGCATTCCTGGTTATCAGGTTCGCGAAAACGATACCTACGAAATCTTCCGGGTGGCAGGCGAAGCAATCGAAAGGGCCCGCAAAGGCGGCGGGCCGAGCCTCATCGAAATCGAAACCTATCGCTTCGCCGGGCACTTCATGGGTGACGCGGAGGGCTATCGCCCCAAGGGTGAACTCGATGGGCTGAAAGCCAAGGACCCGATCAATATCATGCGCGCGCGTTTGGGTTCTGAAGAGGGTCTGACCGACGCTGATAACGACCAAATCATCGCCGAATGCCGCGCAACGGTTGACGCAGCCATTCAGTTCGCACGCGAGAGCGAGTTTGCACCTGTGGAAGAGGCCTTGGAAAAAGTGTTCGTATGACCGCGGACGGTTTTTGAACGCCGCGCGAACAATATAGGTTTCTAGGGAGAGAATTGGTTATGAACGAGCAGGTCACGAAGGTCGCCGGCAACGAGCGCCGGTTGACGATTGCACGAGCAATGGCTGAGGCCACTGCTCAGGAGATGCGCACCGACCCTTCCGTATTCGTTATGGGAGAGGACATTGCGAAACTTGGCGGCGTGTACGGGAACACACGTGGGCTGCTGGAGGAGTTCGGTGCCGAGCGCGTCCGCGACACGCCAATCTCCGAGACAGCATTCATGGGGGCCGCCGTCGGCGCAGCCTCCGACGGGATGCGGCCCGTCGTCGAGCTAATGTTCGTCGACTTCTTCGGCGTGTGCTTTGACGCCATATACAATAACGCGGCCAAGAACGCCTACTTCTCCGGCGGCAACGTCAAAGTGCCGATGGTTATGGTGACGTCGACCGGCGGCGGTTACAGCGACGGTGGACAGCACTCGCAATGCCTCTATGCAACGTTTGCGCACCTGCCGGGGATGAAGGTCGTCACACCCAGCAACGCTTATGACGCGAAGGGGCTACTGACGACAGCCATACGGGACAACAACCCAGTCATCTACATGTACCACAAAGCTTTGCAGGGTATGGGATGGCTCGGTACGGAGCCGGGCGCTACCGTCCATGTGCCGGA
>JAJFHK010000523.1 GCA_021775655.1 Filomicrobium sp.
TGACGCGAAAGCCTCATTTTGCGGTAGCTCGACACCGAGCCAGAGAGCCATTTGGCGTGCTGACTGCGCTTTCAGGCTGACTCGGCCTTCTGTGGACCATTCGCCTTGTTTTTCGGGATCGCTGTTCTTTGTGGCTGGCGATACCTTGCCATCGAAAGCAATCTTGCCACCGGGAACTGCGAAATCAGCTTTTACAGGGACTGCAATAGCAGGGTCGGCGGAGGTCAATAAATCGAGATCGGGAATGTTCGCTGTTCCCGTTACGGCCTCTCCGTTCAAGTCGAACGACAGCGCGGCACTGACTGGAGCGCCAGCTTGTAATGTGTCGAACCGGGCAACCAGATTTGCTAAATCGACGTCCTTAGGCAGTCCGAGCCGGTTCGTGTCTAATCCCGAGATTGCCACATCCCTGGCAATGGGCGTCGTTCCAGTCGTATCGACGCGGGCGTCCAGCTTGGCATGGTGGTCTGCCACGACAACGACAGCTTCCTTGAAATCGATACCGTCGGCAGAGTAGCGAACGCCTCCGGCAAGTGACGCCGGCTTTCCGGAATATTCTGGTACCACCTCGAGCCCCAGCCACCTGGAGGCAGCATCGATGTCGGCTGTCGAAACTGCGACTTTGCCGTCAAACACCGGGTCTGCAGCAAAGCTAACTGTGCCGTCGAGGTCGATTTTTCCACTGGCGCCTGCGAAATTGGCGACCAGAGGGATACTGCTGCCTGACTGCAGTGCCGAAACTTCCTGAAGCTTGATGTTACCAGTGACCTTCTCAGCATTGAGGTAAAAGGATACATCGACGTCCATTGCGGAACCGGGGCTAGAGGCAGGAACGGTCGCATTGATGTCCTTGATCCTCCAATCGGAGATACCATCGATGCTCCCGTCTTCTATGCCGACTTGGCGAACGACAACCGCGAGCGGCTTATAGAGCGTGCGACGGGGTGTCGAGGGAACTGCAGCGCGTCGTTCAGGCCTATCCTTGACAAGTTGCAATTGCGGCTCGACCAGTTTGAGTTCTCCAATGTCGATCGTCCATTGCGAGAGGATCGAAAGCCAGCTGACTTGGGCCTTCACCTCGCGCGCCTTCATTGCGAAGGTACCAGGATCGCCTTCGGGCTTGATTTCGACGCCGCGCAGCGTCATGTCGATCACCGGAAAATAGGTGATCTCGGGCAGCCCGGACGTCGTGATTTTGGAATTCGTTGCGCGACCGGCGGACGCAAGAATGTGGCGCTCGATCGCTGTGTCAGGCACCAGATAGACCAGAGCTGCAACGGAAATCGTTACGACGGCAAGAATGGCGAGCAAAATCCCTAGCAACCAACGCATTTTTGAAATACTCCCACCGCAATTTTGGGGCTGGACAGGGTTGTTGTTCTCAACCTCTGCTTCGTAAGCCAGTTTGTTGCATTATGTCAGATTACATCGACGAAGGCATTGCGGCAGCGCAAGAGCGTCCGGGTACTTGTCTTTTGGCTAGCCTTCTGACGTGCGTGACACTTCGGCACCGCACCGGGTGAGCTTTTCCTCAAGGCGTTCAAAACCACGGTCGAGGTGGTAAACGCGATTTATGACGGTCTCGCCTTCGGCCATCAATGCGGCAATCACCAGTGACACGGATGCCCTAAGATCGGTCGCCATAACAGGCGCGCCGCGCAGTTTATCGACGCCGTTTATTGTTGCGGTATCTCCGTGCAGGTGGATATCAGCGCCAAGGCGCGCCAATTCTTGCACGTGCATGAACCGGTTCTCGAAGATCGTCTCACGAATGACGCTGGTGCCAGATGCGCGTGTCACAAGCGCCATCATCTGCGCCTGCAAGTCGGTCGGGAATCCGGGAAACGGCTGCGTTTCTACCGTTACGGGCGCGATACCGCTACCGTTACGGCTCACCCTTAGCCCGTTGGCGACGGATTCCACGCTGGCACCGGTCCTTGCCAGTGCGTCTAGAGCGGACTGAAGATGCTCGCGGCGTGCTCCCTCGAGGATCACTTCTCCGCCGGTCGCTGCAACCGCGAATGCGAAGGTGCCTGTTTCAATTCTATCGGGTACTACGCTGTGGACAGCTCCTTCGAGCCGATCGGTGCCTTGGATGCGAAGTGTCGAAGTGCCGATGCCGTCGATCTGGACACCCATTTTGACGAGGCATTCGGCAACGTCGCCGACCTCTGGTTCACGGGCCGCATTCTCGATCAGTGTTTCACCTTTTGCGAGGGCAGCGGCCATCAAGACGTTGTGCGTTGCGCCGACTGAAACTTTGGGAAATGTGATGCGATTTCCGACGAGTCCGCTGGGTGCCTTCGCAATGACGTAACCGGAATCAATATCGATTTCGGCACCCAGCGCTTTCAGTCCGTCGAGGTGAAGATCGACAGGACGGGTGCCGATCGCGCAGCCACCGGGAAGGGACACCCGCGCCTTGCGCATGCGAGCGATCAGCGGGCCCAGCACCCAGAAGCTCGCCCGCATACGGCTGACCATTTCGTATGGCGCAGTCGTGTCGACGATATCGCGGGCAGTCAAGTGAAAGGTATCACCGATATGCGCCGACGGTGTCGCGCGTTTGCCGTCGACGGCAAGGTCAACACCGTGGTTTCTCAGAATGCGCGACAGCAGATTGACGTCCGCAAGATTCGGCACGTTCTTGAGCGTCAGCCGATCGTCGGTCAAAAGGCTCGCGATCATGAGGGGCAAGGCCGCGTTCTTGGCGCCGGAAATCGGAATAAGGCCGTTCAGTTCGTGCCCGCCAACGATCTTAATGCGATCCATATTTTTTGCTCTCAGATTCGCCGCGTCGCCGCGCGCATTGGCTTTCACACGCCATCTCGGAAATGGGCATGTAACCACAAAGCGAGACAAATAGTCGTGTTCGGCCTGCTGGGGCAAGTGGTGGGTAAGCCGAAGTAATGAATAATCAGTCTTCGGGTAACGTATCGGAATTGTCCGAAGCGGGGATCTCGCCAGTTGCGGGGAGGGTTGCCGTACGTTTGCGGGCTAAAGCTTTGCGCTTCTTGAGATTTTCTCGCAGCGCTTCTTCGAGCCGCGCTTGCCGCTGCTCGCGTCGACCAGGTTGTTTTTTGGTTGTATCTGACACACTAGGCTCCCGCATCTGTGCACAGTAGACAATCAGATCGCTGATGTCGTCCAGTTCCCATCGCCCACAACGGATTAGTGTACGACCTTTCCGGCTGATTTAACCGGTGCATTGGAGCCGTTCTCCTCGAAAAGGAACCAGGTTTCCTGTTCGCCTACACCTTTGATGTCGATAACGCCGTGGCTCTCCAGGCGGAAGAGATCGGCAAGATCGCGATGACAAGACGAGCAGACCAGTATGGACCCTGGTTGCGACTTGTTTTCCAGGCGTGCGGCTAGATTGACCGCGTCGCCCCAAACATCGTAGGTGAATTTGCGCGTGCCGATAACGCCGGCCATGACGGGGCCGGAGGCGAGGCCGACACGCATCGAAAGTTCGATTCCTGTGCGCTCGCGCAGCCGCTCGATCACATTTTGCATGTCGAGCGCCATTCGCGCCAATCTAGCAGCCGGATCGTCGACGGGAACTGGGATGCCTGCCGCGGCCATGTAGGCATCGCCGATCGTCTTGATTTTCTCGACGCCGTGAACTTCGGCAAGCGCATCGAACTCCGACACAATTTCGTTGAGCAGCGATACGATCCGCTCCGGCCCAAGTTTGCGGGCAAGCGCAACAAATCCTGAAATGTCGGTAAACAGGATAGCCGCGTGGTCGTGGCCATCGGCGATCGCCTGACCCGGATTCTTCTTGATGCGCTCGACAATGCTGTCAGGCAGAATCGCGCGTAACAGCGCATCGGTCTCTGCTTTGGCGGCTTCAGCCAAGGAAAACGCATAGTAGACGGTCGCTGCGATCAGGATACCCGTCGTAATCGCGGCCTGCAGGTATAGATCGCGGAGGACGTGTTCGGGAGCATCGATCAGGGCTGCACCCTCGGGAAACATTTGCCAGGCGAGGACATGAAGTGCGATGGCGAGGAGCACCATTGGTATAATGAGCTTCCAGCGCTCCACACCAAAGACGACGAAGGTCGCGGCGGCCGCGATGAAGTATTGCAAGTGCAGGCCTGACTCGTGGCCCAGTAGAGCCGTGAACAGGAACAGCGCGATATACTCGGTGACGATAATAATCAGGCCACCAGCGATATCGGAGAACTGGTGCGACCAAGGCACTAAGAGCGCGACGAAGAAAATAGCTAAGTTGAGGTAGACGACAGGTGCGAATTTTTCGAAACCCATGAAGTAATTTTGGATCGAGTATCCCAGCGTCGTCAGGACGATCAAGTAGGCGATCAAGTTCATTACAACGAGGCGGCGCTGAATATCGGGAGAATATCCAGACGTTCCCAAACGCGCGAGGCGCCGCAATGCTGCCTTGGCACGGCGCACGAACCTCGAGGAACGGATGGACGACAACTCGCGCGCTAGCCAGCCTGCGCCGGGCTTTTCAGCGTTCGGGTCCTGATCGGCTTCCATTTTTGTTTGCGTCCGTCCCAACTCTGCGAAGATCTAGGTGGTTGGACCACAAAGCCGCGGCGCCGGGCTGTTCCCTAAAGAACGCCTGATCGAGCTGATCAAACCGTCGATTGGTCAGTCGGTCAGATTCCGGCGATGTCTTCCAATTCGTATACGCTACAAGTGATCGATTGACCTGAGCGCTTTATAGCACCGTTCCCTTCGAGTAGGGACAAAGCGGTGTTCACCTTCGGGCGGCTGGCTCCAATCAGTAGGGCTAATTCGCTCTGTGACATTGTAAATGGCACTTCAACCGCTTCGTCTTCAGATTCGGCGCCGACCTTGGCGCGAACCGCTGCCAAAAAGAAGCGCGCGAGCCGAACTTCGATGGGGCACAAGGCGATCGCTTCGAGTTGCTGGTCGGCCTCTCGAAGTCGCCGGCAGAGAAAATGCAGCATGGCTTCGGCAACTGAAGGATGGGCCGCCATCACACGGTTAAAGGCACCGCGTGAAAGGCTGTAGGCGGATACCTTGCTGGCTGCAGTTGCATCGGCAGTTCTAACATCACCGTCGAGCATGGCGATCTCACCGAAAAGACTGCCTTTCTCGGCGTGAGCGAAGGATAATTCCCGCCCCTCTGCGGTTAGTACCGACAAGCGAACGCGGCCATCTGCGACAAGATAAACTTCCTTGCCCTCGTCGCCACGTGCGAAGATCACCTGGGACGCATTGAAATTTACTTCTCGCATCTCCTTGGCAATCGCCGCGCAGCTT
>JAJFHK010000524.1 GCA_021775655.1 Filomicrobium sp.
GCCTTGTTTTCCAGCCCCGGCACCTGACGCTCATCGAGGAAATCGGTATTGCCTCCACCAGCAACCTGCGTCATCGCAGCTGCCGAGCCCACAGCGATTAGCAGTCCAACAAAAAGCGCCTCAACAGCCCGTTCAGTTGAAATCATTTCCCAACCCTGGCAAGTGCAGCTTCTAGTCCTGGGCAGCCGCCTAGGCTTTGCGCTTTTTCATAGCTGGCCAGGGCCTTTTCTCGGCTGGCAGTGACTCCTAAACCGTATTCATAGAGCCGCCCAACGAAGCATAACGACACCGGATCGCCATTCACGCCTGCCAACTCCCACAGCATCCGGGCCGATTGATAGTCCGCTGTAGAGCTAGCGTAAATCGACCCCAATTGCGTCAGCGCCCATGTCATCTGCTCGTTGGCGAGTTTCAGCGATAAGGCTTTTCGCAACCAGAACGCCCCCTCCTTTTTGTCGGCAGCGCGTTCGATCCCGTGCACGAATTGGTTGGCGAGTAACAAGGCATCGTCACGTTCGAAATTGCGCGCATCGGTTCCCCGTGGTGAGGTATCGCCGACAGTAAATATCTCGCTCAGGCTAGGCTCATCGCGTGACACCAAGTTCGGGGAGATGCTGGACCACGCAACGAACAGAACCGCACCGGTTGCTACCAGGCCGGCTGAGAACATCGCCAGAGGCGAGAACCAAACATTGCGTCTGGGTGGAGGGAGCGCGCGTGTCGTAGACTTGGCAAGTAACGGGGTATCATCGTGGCCATTGTGGTCGATGATCAGCCCGTCTTCTGCCAGTCGGGAGCTGCTTCGTGACTGTACGGTTTGTGCATCACGGGAATGGTAAGTGCCTCCGAGGTCGGCTTGATACGACCCGTTACGATTTGTTGCTCCAAATAGGGAGTGTTCCGGCGGCGCATGACCCGCTGATACAGCCGCGCCATTTGATAAGCCGTTGGCATTTGCCACCGCCGGTGGTGAGGCAACTGAAGTATCGGATTGCCCAACGACTGCATTACCGTTTGCCCGTCGCGAGCGGCTCTTGGGAAGGTTTGGCCAAACCACTTCAACTTCGACATCGGCTGCAGGAATGCTGATCGCAGCAAGTTTGCCGGGATAAAGCCTGGATGCATCAACGACGCCAGGTCCGACCACCAATTCAATACCTCGCGATGTCGTACGTACGTCGAGCGGAATTTGATCCGCCGTGTGCCAATTTTCACGAGCATCGACAACATGGCCCTCACCTAGCGGCTCGATCCGGTAGGTTGCCGTATCGTGCAGAAGCCAAACACCGTCGAGTCGGATAACAGCAAAACCGCCTTCCGGGTGCGCAGCATCGGGCACGATATGTATGCTTTTCGTTGTCACGGCTCGACCTCGAATGAACCAGCCATGCCGACTTTTCGGTTTTCGATACTTCGGTTCCCTCCAATCAAACAACTGGCGAAAACTGACCGGGGCATCAGGTGTTGCGCAGGCGAAGGACTCGCCGTGACATCACTTAGCTCGCATCCATTGTCTGAAGTTGGTGGTTTATTGGTCAATAGGGCGACTAGTACAGGTCGGATTTCGCCACCAGCGCCATCAGGTATTGCCCGGCGACCGGATCGGGGAGCGCGGCTCGCGCAAGGGATATCGAGTTCGTCGGCGGAGTTGGGGTAATGGGCAGGAGTTGGCTTTCCGCCGTAAACGCAAATACTGCCGCGCGGCGACTCGACCGCAGCAATATCCACGTATAAATCGGTGTGACTCAAACTCATACAACGCGCACCGTATACTCTGACAAACTTGACGCTACCCTGGGTTGCGGGCTGTGTCATTCGCCATGGGGAGGCCTTTGCCGAGCAAATCAAGTTCCATGGTCTTTCCCGTTTCGCAATCCGGAGCAGACCACACCCCATTGATACCAATTCAATTTTTATGCATAGAAGCCTGATATGACAAACATTTAATGCCTAACGCCGCGGGCACTTGAAGGTTAACGATGTATACAGCGCACATTCCTTTGGGCGAAATGGCATGGCAGAAGCATATGCATTGCTGTACAAAAAGTAGTTTGCTGGATTTTAGCTGACGCCGCCAAGCGACCGAAGATCCGATCGAGCGCGGAATCCTTTTCCGCAGTGCTTATGAAAAACGACTTGGGAAAGTGCCTCGTTCCATTTGCCTTGATCTGTCACCTATGATCCAAACGGCCTGGAACGGTTATGTACCGCGATTAGGCCGCTGAAGCACCACTGTCCAGGCGGTGACATCGGCGAAAATTCGAGGAGATTCCCCATGGGCGCCGCAGCCACGTTTAATCGCGACATAAAAATTGCCCCATCGATCCTCTCAGCGGATTTCGCCAACTTCGGCGCCGAATGTCGGGCAATCGAAGAGCAAGGCTGCGATTGGGTCCACGTCGACGTCATGGACGGCCATTTTGTGCCCAACATCACTTTTGGCCCGCAGACCTGCAAGGCGATCCGCCCGCACGTAAAGACAGTCATGGATGTGCACTTGATGATCGCGCCGGTCGATGCCTACATCGATGCCTTTGCCGAGGCAGGAGCTGATATTCTAACGGCCCATGTGGAGGCAGGCCCACATCTCGATCGTACGCTTCAAGCCATCCGGTCCGCCGGATGCCGCGTTGGAGTCGCACTTAATCCTGCCACCCCGGCAGACGCCGTCGCGCACGTCCTCGACCGCATTGACCTCGTCTGCGTGATGACGGTAAACCCAGGCTTTGGCGGGCAGAGCTTCATTCACGCTATGGTCGACAAAGTGGTGCGGTTGCGCGGCATGATCGGTGATCGTCCCATCCATATCGAAATTGATGGTGGCGTAACGCCCGAAACCGCACCGCTGGTCTCCGCCGCAGGTGCCGATGTGCTGGTTGCGGGTTCGGCAGTGTTCAAGGGTGGCAGTGTCGAAAACCAAAGCGTTTATGGCGATAATATCCGCGCGATCCGTAATGCCGCTCAGTCCGCCCAGGGCGGCGCACAGTCGGCAGCTTGAATCACGGTATTCGTTTCACTTGACTGGGCTAATTGAGGGCCTGTTCAATTTCGGCCTCGGCCTCATCGTCGACAATGATGCAAGACAGTTCATCAGCAGTATTCAAGTTAGTTCCGGTACCAGCTCCACTAAGCACCCCTGCCGCGAAAAGCGTGGATGTCAGGCCGTATTGCCCGGCGACGCGGAAGAGGGCGCACCCCGAACAGTGGCTGAGTTACAGCGTTAGTTTCATCACTGTCGCTACCTGATGATATTACCAAGTGTTAGGACGTAAAGTCCCATTATCATTATTGAAAAGACGTCGGCACAAGCGTAACGGGTACTATATATTTCAATATCCGTGCGCAGTCTCGAAGACCGAGAACCGTTCTTTTCGCACTCCGATTGCTATTTCTGATGGTGTCTAGGCTTAGAGCATCAGTCTTGGTCAAGTGACCTTTAGCATTCATTGGCGATCGTCTCGCTAGAGTGCGTTTGCGAGGACGATGCTTAAGAACTCGCGCGTCCTGCCTGGACCGAGGTCACAGCAATGAGCTGATAAACATCATCGACGCTGCACCCTCGCGATAGGTCATTGGCCGGTTTGGCCAGTCCCTGCAGGATCGGCCCGACCGCCTTGGCCCCGCCGATGCGTTCGGCGATCTTGTAGCCGATATTTGCAGCTTCGAGGCTCGGGAAAATGAACACGTTGGCGTCGCCTTTAACCGGCGATGTCGGAGCTTTTGACGTTCCAATCGCAGGTACGAATGCGGAATCGAATTGTAGGTCGCCGCCGACGGTCAGGTCAGGGCGTTGAGATCTGACACGCGCCGTTGCTTCGACGACTTTTCTCACGCGTTCGTGGTTGGCGCTGCCGCTGGTCGAGAATGACAACATTGCCACGCGCGGATTTTCGTTGACCAACCCAAGAAAAGAGTCTGCCGAAGAAATAGCGATATCGGCGAGTTCTTCAGACGTTGGGTCGACAACCAGAGCGCAATCGGCAAACACAAAGCTTCCCTTCTTGGCATGGTGATCCTCAGAAAGGATCATCACGAAGAAGCTCGATACGATGCCCGCGCCTTCTTTCCGGCCGATGATCTGCAGCGCCGCTCGGACGGTGTCGGCGGTCGTGGCGACTGCACCGCCAATAGTGCCGTCGGCATCGCCCAAACGAACCATCATCGCAGCGAAATTGAGCGGATTGAGAAGTGCTTCGCGGGCAGCATCGGCATCGACACCTTTGTGCTTGCGCAATTCATGAAACGCTTCCGAATATCTCGCTGCACTTGGAGAGGTTTTCGGGTCGACAATCTCGACGTCTCCTGCAAGCCCGCCCGTCAACTGAATCTGCCGCGCGACCTCTGCATCGTTGCCAACTAGCGTAATCGTCGCCAGCCCGTCGCGTTTCGCACGAAGCGAACCCTCGACAATCCGAGGATCTTCGCCCTCCGACATTACAATGTGGCTGCTGTCGGCTTTGGCTTGGACGAGAATGCGGTCGAGCGGATTCATGTTGGGACACCTGTGCTGCCGTGGCCCTCCATCGGGCGGCGATGTCATGAATTGCCCGGTTACCAGATAAGAACAAGCTCGATAAAGGTCGTAGTCGGCACATCACGCTATTGCGCGGTCTAAGGCGAACCGGCACATTCCACTGCCTGTCATTAGTGGGTTCGCAAAAGAAGTAATGGCCAAATCGCGCGCCGTCCTGCCAGCGCCTAACGCACATCAATTGGAGTTAGACATGGAGAGTGCCTTCAATCGGCTTTGTCGTCCGCAACAGAGCTTGCACTGCGTTGCGCCCCGAATGCGTGAGATTGTGAGTTTCACACGACTTTAGAAAGTGTGGGCAGCAAAGATGGTGCCCAGGGGCGGATTTGAACCACCGACACGCGGATTTTCAATCCGCTGCTCTACCAACTGAGCTACCTGGGCAAGAGACACACGCCCAAAGCGGGCCGTGCGAAGCACGTCTTATAGTGAAGCCGTGCCAGGGTGGCAAGCCGCTTCGAATTCCAACGCTCAATGACATCTTCGTCGTGCAAGTGTGCTATGAAAAAAAGAGTAATCAACGTCTTAGCGCCTGATACAGCAACTTGACCCGGGCTCGTATTCTTACTGAATTCTGCGCGGACAACATCGCGTCAGGTCCCTTCCCCCTGTCCGTCTCGTGCAAGATCGGCCGCACGTGCCTGATCACCGTCTTCGTCTTCATCCGCGTCCCCACCTGAAATGGCGTAGCGACCGGTTAGCCACCTCGACAGATCGAGATCGGCGCAGCGGCGCGAGCAAAACGGCCTGTAAGCAAAGACCGACGGTGTCTTGCACATCGGACATGGGCGTGCCTGGTGCGTGGCGGCGGCTGATTTGTCTGTTATCCTCGCGGGCTTGTCCCGCCGCACTTTGCCCGACATGCGTATCCTGAAATCTACCAACTTCCCTGTCGCCCAGTTTCGCTCCACGCGTCCCCCAGCGGGGCTAGCCAACCCTAGTCTTCGGCGGCTTCACCCATTTTCAGCCAGGCATAATGGATTGGAAAGCCTTCACCCACGAGCATGCTCGTCACCTCGTTGAGTGGCAGTCCAACGACATTGGTGTAAGAACCGATGAGCTTTTGCACGAACACTCCGGCAAGCCCCTGGATGGCATAACCGCCAGCCTTACCCCGCCACTCTCGTGAGGCAATGTAGGCCTCGATTTCTGCCCGGCTGAGATGCTTGAAACGCACACGCGTCTCGACGATTCGTGTTCGAATTTTGTCGTCTGGAGTGATTAGGCAAACGCCCGTCATGACCCTGTGCGTTCGTCCTGACAGGAGTTGCAGCGAAGCGACCGCCTCTTCCATGAACTGCGGTTTCATCAAAATCCGCCGTCCCATAGACACGATCGTATCTGCAGCCAGAATGTAGCTGTCTGCGACGTCACGGTCGTTGCCGATCTGATCCCGAGCGGTTTCCGCCTTCTGACGGGCAAGCCGCTGAACCAGTCCGCGAGGCATTTCGCCCTTACGTGGGGTTTCGTCGATTTCGGCCGGCCGAAGCGCGTCGGGGTCAATTCCGACCTGCGCCAGCAGCGCCAGCCGCCTTGGACTCGCACTTGCAAGGACGAGCTTGGGACGGCTCTGGCCGGTCTGCGCGGACGGCTTCTGGCGCGCCAACTCCCGTCGCAAGGTATCGCGGCGAGGCCCGTCAGTTCGGCTCAGCGCCGTGAATAGTGTACCTTTGGCGGTGGTCATGGGTCCCATTCGGTCGAATTGAGGTCTATGCGCCAGGATCTTA